>CALZGT010000203.1 GCA_945787235.1 uncultured Prevotellaceae bacterium | reverse complement strand
CGTGGCGGCAAGACGGTCAGCATAGAATGGAAGGACGGCAAGATAGTAAAGTCAAAAATAAAATAATGATATCATGAGAAAAACCATTCTTTCTGCCCTGGCCCTGCTGCTTCCACTGGCAGCTTCAGCGCAGACCTATCCCTATCAGAATCCCAACCTCACGGCCCATGAGCGTGCCGTAGATCTCTGCAGCCGTCTGACGCTGGAGGAGAAGGCCTCCCTCATGCTCGATGATTCCCCTGCCATTCCCCGGCTGGGCATCAAGCGTTTCCAGTGGTGGAGCGAAGCCTTGCACGGTGTGGCCAACATGGGCAATGTCACCAATTTCCCTGAACCCGTAGGCATGGCAGCCTCTTTCAATCCCTCGTTGGTCGAACGTGTCTTCGATGCCGTCAGCACCGAGGGACGGGCCAAGTGGAATGAACTCCTGCGCAGCGGCAAGGATGTCACGCGCTTCCATGCCCTGTCCTACTGGACTCCCAATGTCAACATCTTCCGTGACCCACGTTGGGGACGCGGACAGGAGACCTATGGAGAGGATCCCTATCTCACTTCCCAGATGGGCTGCGCCGTGGTGCGCGG
The DNA here is from genome assembly GCA_945787235.1 of uncultured Prevotellaceae bacterium. Taxonomy (GTDB): domain Bacteria; phylum Bacteroidota; class Bacteroidia; order Bacteroidales; family Bacteroidaceae; genus Physcousia. Next base: position 3,315 of record CALZGT010000203.1, on the reverse strand, counting down.
TCTTCAGGGGCCTGAGGATGCCAAGTACCGCAAGACATGGGCCTGTGCCAAGCACTATGCCGTACACAGCGGACCGGAGTGGAGTCGCCATACGGCCAACCTCACCGAGGTCTCGGCCCGTGACATGCACGAGACTTACCTGCCGGCCTTCAAGGCCCTGGTGCAGGATGCCCAGGTGCGTGAGGTGATGTGTGCCTACCAGCGTCTGGATGACGAGCCCTGCTGTTCGCACCAGCGTCTGTTGCAGCAAATCCTGCGTGATGAGTGGGGTTTCAAGTACCTTGTGGTGAGTGACTGTGGTGCCGTCACCGACATTCATTCCAGCCACAAGACGGCTTCGGATGCCGTACATTCCTCTGCCCGTGCGGCCCTGGCCGGTACCGATGTGGAGTGTGGTTACAATTATGACTATAGAAAGCTTCCTGAGGCCGTACGTCGCGACCTCATCAAGGAGAGTGAGGTTGACAAGCACGTCATCCGCCTGCTCGAAGGCCGTTTCGACCTGGGTGAGATGGACGACCCCTCCCTTGTGGAGTGGAGCAAGATTCCCAGCAGTGTGCTGGAGAGCAAGGAACACCTGCAACTGGCCCTCGACATGGCACGCCAGACCATGACCCTGCTCCAGAACCGGGACGGCATCCTGCCGCTCAAGCCCGGTGAGAAGGTGGCCGTCATTGGCCCCAATGCCGATGACAAGCCGCTCATGTGGGGTAACTACAACGGTACGCCCACCACGACCATCACCGTACTGGAGGGCATCCGCCAGTTCAACAAGAAGGTCAAGTATCTCAAGGCTTGCGACCTCACGGACAACCGCATCCTCACACCCCTCTTCGACCAACTCTCCTTTGAGGGAAAGCCGGGTATCAAGGGCACTTTCTGGAACAATGTCAAGCGTGAGGGAAAACCCGTGACGACGGAGTACTACAAGAGTCCTATCAGCAAGACGACTGCGGGCAACTACCAGTTTGCTCCCGGTGTCAACCTCACGGATTTCAGTGCCACCTACCAGACTGTCCTCCGTCCCCGCCAGAGTGGGGAAGTGGTCATCAATGTGGAGTCTGTCAGCAACTTCCAGGTGCTGGTCAATGGTGAGGTGAAGCAGCGTCATGCCACGTGGCGTGTCACGCCTACCCGTACGCCCATCCAGGTAGAGGCCGGCCAGGAGTATGCCATCGAGATTCGCTTTGCCCACATACCCACCTATGGTGCCAGCCTCAAGGTGAACATCGGTACGGAGAGTCTCATAGACTATCAGCAGATAGTACGTGAACTGAAGGGTTACGACAAGGTTATCTTCGTGGGGGGTATTGCTGCCTCGCTGGAAGGTGAGGAGATGCCCGTGCACATCGATGGTTTCCGTGGGGGCGACCGCACGCACATCGAACTGCCTGCCGTACAGCGTGGTCTGCTCAAGGCGCTCCACGAGGCGGGCAAGAAGGTCATCTTCGTCAGCATGTCGGGTTCTGCCATTGCTTACGAACCTGAGAGCCGGACTTGTGATGCCATCCTTCAGGCTTGGTATCCCGGCATGATGGGTGGGCAGGCGGTGGCCGAGGTGCTTTTCGGCAAGGTCAACCCCAGTGGCAAGTTGCCTGTCACGTTCTATGGGAACAGTGAGCAGTTGCCCGACTTCGAGGACTATGCCATGAAGGGGCGCACCTACCGCTATATCCGTGACTTCAAACCCCTTTTCCCCTTCGGTCATGGTCTCTCCTACACGCAGTTCGAGATAGGGGAGGGCACCCTCTCTGCCTCTTCCATGCGTTGGAATGACGAGGGCAAGGTGACACTTACCATTCCCGTCCGCAACGTGGGCCGCCGTGATGGTACCGAGGTGGTGCAACTCTATCTCAAGAATCTCGATGACCCTGAGGGGCCCGTCATGCAGCTCCGTGGTTTCCAGCGTGTGGAAGTCAAGGCGGGTGGCTCTGCTTCCGTTACCCTGGAACTCACTCCCCGCAGCTTCGAGTGGTTTGATGCCCAGAGCAATGCCGTCAACGTCCGTCCCGGCCGTTTCCAGTTGCTCTATGGCAACAGTTCGAGGATGAGTGACCTGAAGCAGTTGGATTTCACCCTTATGTAGTTATAGGTAGGTTCTATAAATTCCCACCTGACAAAGCAGATTTATAGAACCCACCTTTACTTATATTTCTATTATTCAGCGACATTAGTGTCCCATTAGGTGATGATATTTTATTCTTATGAAGACAGTTTGTATTTGCGGAGGAGGCTCTCTCGGACATGTGTTGGCAGGATGGTTGTCTGCACACCATTATGCAAAGGTTAACATCTTGACAAACAGGCCCAGCCAATGGACGCATACCATTGAGATTGATACACCGGATGGCAAACTCCTGAAAGGAAACATTGATGTTATCAGCAACCTACCAGAGCAAACTGTTGTGTCAGCCGATGTCGTGATATTATGTCTGCCAGGATTCTTGATTAGAGAAGAACTGGAGGCTATCAAACCCCATCTGTCCAGAGATACATTCGTAGGATGCGTGTTTTCTTCTACAGGTTTCTTTTTTGAAGCAAAAAGCATACTGGATGAGAGGCAACCCCTATGGGGCTTCCAACGGGTGCCGTTCATTTCACGCGTAGAAGAGTATGGGCGTAAGGCACATTTGTTAGGCTATAAGGACTCGCACCGTGTTGCTGTTGAAAATGTATCGGAAGAAGAGAAGTCGAAATTCATTGCTTGGTTGCAGGAATGTTTGGGGAGTCCTGTGAAGATGCTGAAAAACTACTTTGAAGCAAGTCTTACAAACAGTAATCCTCTTTTGCACACGTCCCGGCTATATACCATGTTCGGAGGAGAGAATGAGGGAAAGGTATATCCGCGTATGCAACTGTTTTATGAGGAATGGACGGAGGACGCTGCTGACCTTTACATTAAGATGGATGAAGAGTTTTTCAGACTGCTGAAGAAACTGCCTGTCACAGACGGTTTCCTTCCCACAGCTCTTGAGTACTACGAGAGTATCGATGCGAAATCTTTGGCTGAGAAATTATCCTCCATACAAGGTTTCAAGGGAATTACCTCACCCATGATTGAAGTCGAAGGGGGATGGGCTGCAGACTATAGCAGCAGGTATTTCACGGAAGACTTTCCCTATGGACTTAAATATATCTGGAAACTCGCCCATGAAAACAGGGTTCCTTGTCCCTATATCGACAAGGTTTATCAATGGGGAATAAGCAAAATATCGTCAACTCGATGAATTAATTTCTATCCGCAGATGTTAGACAGATGTTATACAGATTGTTTCTTGTCCGCAGATGTCAGACATTATGAGTCTCTGTTCCAGG
>CALZGT010000202.1 GCA_945787235.1 uncultured Prevotellaceae bacterium | reverse complement strand
ACTATCTTTGTACTTTACACAAAGTGATGGTATTTTACTCTATTCCAAAATATTAAGGCTATGAGAATACAAAATTGTGCAAAATTCGGAATCGAATGCTTACCAATATCCAACATCATATCAGAAAAATACCCTTTTCACCTTTCGCAGGACATTAACCATCCAGGGACGGAGGGTGAGCAGACGAATCCAGGCATAACGGCGGATGCCGGAGAAGGGAGGAAGGGGATAGAGGTGGAGGGCAGACAGACGGGCGAGGGAGGTACGGACAAGGGATGTACTGCTTCCTTCACGAACCAGTGCTACCACAAGACACATGGCAAGGACATGGATGCGGCGTGTCAAAGCCTTCAGGGCCAGCGAGTCGGCATCCGTGACACAAGTAACATTTGATGAGTGGACATAGTCCTGAGACTTCTGCTGCAACCGCGCTATGACTCCCAACATATCGTTGAAACGCTTGGAGAGGTGAGCCTCATCACGCTTACGCACGATGCTGCCCTGCGTCACGTTGTACCTATAGGCCACCACGGGAGTCATGATGAGGCGATGGGCACGGAGGAAAAGCAACGTGACGAACTCCTCGTCCTCATGATAGATGCCGGGCGTGAACCGCAGACCCTCCAACAAAGCACGGCGTATGAGGTACGTACAGGCAGAAGGCACCACGTCATGCTGCGCCATGAAGGCAAGGGCCTCGCCATCGTAATAGGGTGTCCTGGTGGCCTTGTAACGCAGTCCCAACACGTCGGGACGCTCACGGAGCAGTAAAGTGACGAGTGCGGCATACTGTTCGGGGATGAGTTCGTCGTCCGCATCGAGAAAGGCTACGTATTCTCCCCTAGCCCTGTCCATACCGGCATTACGGGCCATAGACAGCCCCTGGTTGTCCTGACGGACAGCATGTAGATGACGGTCATTACGCTCAGCCACCCATTCACAGACCTTACCCTCGGGACTTCCGTCATCCACCACCCAGGCTTCCCAGTCGCACAAGGCATTGAGAAACAGCAACGAGTCCAACGCATGGTTTAACTGCTCGCGCGACTCACGGTAACAGGGGATGATGAAGGAGAGGGTCATTTACTCTACATTAAACTCATTAATCGCCTCAGCAATGCGGAGAGCCTGAACCTCGGTGAGGATGGGTGAGAGAGGCAGGGAGAGGACTTCGTTGGCCATGCGCTCGGCAATGGGGAAACGAAGATGGTTGTATTCAGCCAGAGCCCCCTGCCGATGAGGTGCCACGGGATAGTGGATGAGGGTGTCTATGCCTTTCTGCCTCAGATACTCCTGCAGTTCCTCGCGATGGGCGCAGCGTACGGCAAAGATGTGGAAGACATGCTGCTCCTCATTCTTGGGCATGGTGGGAAGGGTGACAAGGGGATTGTCAATCCTGTCCATGTAGAGGCGGGCAAGCTGACGGCGGCGGGCATTGTCGGCATCCAGTCGGGGCAACTTGACATTCAGGACGGCAGCCTGGAGTTCATCCAGACGGCTGTTCATGCCGTGCATTTCATGGACATACTTCTGACGGCTGCCATAGTTGGCCATGGCACGAACCACGTCGGCCAGAGCGTCATCGGAGGTCGTCACGCATCCCCCATCCCCAAGACATCCAAGGTTCTTGCCCGGATAGAAGGAGAAACCTGCTGCATGACCCAAGGCCCCCACTCGCTGCTCCTGGTATCGTGCCCCATGAGCCTGGGCAGCATCTTCCACGATGACGATGTCGGGACGTGAGGCAAGGGCCTGACGTATGGACTGCATGTCGCAGGCACGACCGTAGAGGTGTACGGGGAGTACGGCACGGGTACGCTCGGTGAGCAGACCGGGAATGAGCGAGGCATCCATGAGGTAGGTCTGGGGCAGCGGTTCGCAGAAGACGGGAGTCAGCCCCGCCTCCTTGATGGCCAGGATGGTGGCTATATAAGTATGTGAGGGTACTATCACCTCGTCACCTTCCTCCCACCCCCGCAGCTGCCTGTAGGCACGCAGGATGAGGGTCAGGGCCTCCAGACCGTTGGCCACACCGATGCAATGGCGTGTACCACAAAACCCGGCAAAACGCTGTTCGAAGAGACGGGTCTGTTCGCCCAAGAGGAAACGGCCGCTCTTCACCACGTCTTCCAGGGCATTGGCCAGGGCTGGCTGGAACGTCTCGGTCAGATCCTTGAGACTGAGGTACGGTATGTGACGGTCTTCCTCCTCGTCGGGAACAGGAAGCATGGAGGCGAGTTTGGATTTCTCCAGGCGTACCTCGTAGGCATCGTAGCAGACGGCACGTCCGCCGAACCCCTCCTTCTGGAAGATAAGTCCCTCGTTGAGGTAGTTGCCCCCATCCTCACAGGAGACACCGAAATCCACGTAGGGCAGACTCTTGTATCGCTCACTGATGAGGTGGCGGAAAAGGAGGTCCAGGCCTCCCAGTTCACGTCCTTCCTGGTTGGCGGCGATGTACTGTATGTGGGCCACCTTGCGGGTGACAAAGACAACGACACCGGCTATGATACGATCCTCACGGCGTGCCAGCCACAGCTTTATCTCGCGGGGGAAACGCTCCATGAGAAGCCTCATCTCCTCGAACGAATGGACAGGGGTTGTCTGGTGATGCTTCTCCAGGACACCCTCCAGCACGTCCCAGAAACTGCGTAACACGTCCCAGTCACCCTCCACCATACGGTCCACATAGACATCATTCTCCACGGCCTTCTTGGCCTGACGCATGCGCAGTTTACGCATCTTGAGAGGGTTGGCCGTATTGATCACGGTGCTGACCTGCCGCTGTACCAGACGAGCCCCGGCACGGAAGAGGGCATAGAGTTCCTCCCCGTTGGGCTGGGTACAGTACATCACGGGGATGGGTTTGATGAAGACACTGCGTGCCATGAACATACGGTCGTAGTACTGCAGGACAGCCTGCATGAGGGCCAGCACCTCGTGCTGGGTAATGTCCTCACTCACCACGAGTCCGCCGTAGGTAAGTCCCTGATGGGAATAGACCTTGCGTTCGGCCTCCACCCAGTTGGCAGGGAAGACGGCTTTCAGTCCGTCCATGGTGACGAGCTGCTCCTTCTCCTCGGGAGAGAGCGCCACTCCCTCATAGACCAGCAGGGAGCAATCCACGAAGCGGTCACTGTGATAGTCCATGAACCTGCGGTCAATCAGGAATGTACCGTTCCTGGACTGACGGACGAACTGGTTCCACACGTCGCGGTGGTTGATGGAATAAGGTATGATGGTCATTTAATCGCTTTTTTCAGGTAGTCGGAATAGGAATAGGTATATCCGGAAGCATCGTACTTCTCGGAAGCCATGACGGCGCATACCGTTCCCTCGGCAAAGTCGAGGAGTCTGCACCAGATACCGGCAGGGATGAGGATGCCCACATCGGGACGATCCATGCGGACAGCCATCCTCCGGGTACCGTCATCCACCTCCATCGTGAAGGCTCCGTGTACGGCAAAGACCACTTCGGCGCAACTGTGGTGGGAATGGTCACCACGGCTGGCTCCTTCTGGAATGTCGTAGAGGAAGAACACACGGGCTATGGGGAAAGGGATATGGACCTCACCTTCCATGAAGGAAAGGGAGCCACGCGAATCCCTCACTCCAGGAATAGCTATCAGGCGCACTCCTTCAGGCACCCCGTCCATAGGGGTCACGTTCAGCATTTCGTCTATCGTATGGGGCATCATATCTTTCTGCTTTTACGCCACAAAGTTACGTGTATTTTTTCTATTATCCAAGAAAGTGAAGCAGAAAAACGCTATTTTGTGGGTATTGTGACCAGCCGCCCCACCCCCCATAGCCTGGAACAGAGACTCATAATGTCTGACATCTGCGGACTAGAAATAATCTGTATAACATCTGTCTAACATCTGCGGATAGAAATTAATTCATCGAGTTG
>CALZGT010000201.1 GCA_945787235.1 uncultured Prevotellaceae bacterium | reverse complement strand
GTGAAGCGTGATGCCAACAGCCGCGTGGTGATGAACAAACTCTTCAAGATGACCCCCCTGCAGACGAGTTTCAGTGTCAACAGCATTGCCCTGGTGAAGGGAAGACCCCGTCTGCTCACCTTGCGCGACATCATCTACAACTTCGTGGAGCATCGCCATGAGGTGGTCATCCGCCGCACGCGCTATGACCTGAAGAAGGCCGAGGAGCGTGCCCACATCCTTGAGGGACTCATCATTGCCAGCGACAACATTGACGAGGTGGTACACATCATCAAGGGCAGCAAGACTCCCGCCGAGGCCCAGACCAACCTGGAGAAACGCTTCGACCTGGATGAACTTCAGTCCAAGGCCATCGTCGATATGCGCCTGGGACAGCTCACGGGTCTGCGCCAGGAGGACCTGCGCAACGAATACAACGAGTTGCTGGAGAAAATCAAGTACTACAACGAAATCCTTACCAACGATGAACTGTGCCGCAAGGTCATGAAGGATGAGCTCATTGAGGTCAAGGAGCAGTTTGACACTCCCCGCCTCAGCGTCATCATGCCCAGTGCCGAGGAGTTCAATGCCGAGGATTTCTATGCCGATGACGAGGTGGTAGTTACCCTGAGTCATCTAGGATACATCAAGCGCACCCCGCTGGCTGAGTTCCGTGCCCAGAGCCGTGGTGGAGTAGGAGCTAAGGGCAGCAGCACGCGCGATGGCGACTTCATCGAGAGCATGTATATCGGTACCATGCACAACACGATGATGTTCTTCACGCAGAAGGGCCGCTGCTACTGGCTGAAGATATACGAACTTCCCGAGGGGAGCAAGAGCAACAAGGGACGTGCCATCCAGAACATGCTGCAGCTTGAGGCCGATGACAAGGTGGAGGCATGCCTCTGCATCCGCAAGCTGAGTGATGCCGAGTTCTGTGCCAACCACTATGTCTTCTTCTGTACCGAGAGGGGTGTCATCAAGAAGACCTGCCTCACGGAGTACTCCCGTCCCCGTGCCAATGGTGTCATCGCCCTGAAGATCAACGAAGGAGACCGCGTGGTCAGCGTGCAGCTGACAAACGGCAACGATGAGATTGTCATCGCCAACCGCAACGGACGTGCCATCCGTTTCCACGAGAGTTCCGTGCGCGCCATGGGACGTGCCGCCACGGGTGTGGCCAGCATGCAGCTGGATAGTGAGGAAGACAAGGTGGTGGGCATGGTGGCTGTCAGCAATCCGCAGACCGACACCATCGTGGTCATCAGCGAGAAGGGCTTCGGCAAGCGCAGCGCGCTCATGGATGACGAGGGCAATGACATCTACCGCAAGACGAGCCGCAGGGCCAAGGGCGTGAAGACTCTCGACATCACGGAGAAGACGGGACACCTCGTCACCATACGTGCCGTGGATGACAGCCACGACCTCATGATCATCAACAAGAGCGGCATCACCATACGCCTGCACGTAGATACCATCAGGCAGACGGGACGTGTGGCCCAGGGCGTGAAGCTCATAGACATCACCAAGCGCAACGACGTCATCAGCAATGTCTGCGTAGTGCCGCGCGAGGATGAGGAGGAGGAAACGTATGAAACGGCCGTCATGGGTGAACCCGACAACAGCTCCGCCGATGCACCTGTAGCCGGCAGTGAGGAGCAGGCTCCCGAGGCCGAGAACAACGGGACAGAGAACAACGAGACAGTTTAAGGAAACCATTAATCTTAATACGTTTACAATTATGAAGAAGTACGTTTTGACACTGGCTGCTGCCATGTTTGCAGGTGCCATGTTCGCACAGTCGGCCGAGGACAAGGCCGCTGCCAAGGCTGCGAAGGAAGCCGCCAAGGCTGCCAAGAAGGCTGCCATGGAATTGTACAACAAGGGTTACAAGTGCTACGATGCGTCGAACACGGCCATGAATGAGTTCAACTCTTTCCGCCAGTATGAGAAGAACCCCGAGAAGGTGGCTGCCAAGCAGGAGGAGCTAAACACGAAGATGTACAACCTGGCCAAGGAAGGTTCACCCCTGCTCACCCAGGCTTTTGCTACGGGTCTTATCGATGAGAAGAAGCTCTTCGACGGCTACCGTGCACAGGACTTCATGCTCTCTCAGCTCATCAACAAGGAGCTGACGGCAGCCTCCAAGAAGGAGCCCTTCGACACCGCTTTCTTTGCCAAGGCTGCCAACGAGATGTGTGATGCCTGCCACTACCAGCTGAAGTATGGCAAGAAGACGGACGAGCAGCAGAAGCTTATCCTGGCCCAGGTGGAGGCCAAGTTCCCCCGTCTCTACACCTACCTGGCCTATGCCGTGCAGTTCGAGATTGAGAACAAGAACCTGGAGGGAGCATGCGCTGCCCTGGACAACTACCGCAATTTCCCCACGAAGTACCCCGAGGTGGCTGAGAATCCCAGCGTGAAGAACCCCGACATTCCCTTCGCACAGTTTGCCTTCAACATCTACTTCACCGCCTACCAGGCCAAGCGCTTCGACATCTGCGAGAAGTATTTCGAGGAGGCCATGAAGTTTGAGGACGAGAACAGCCATAGTTTTGTGGTGAGCAGCCGTCCGCAGATGTTCCTCCAGAAGGGTGACACCGTGGCCTGGGCCAACGAGCTCCGCAGCATGATCAAGGCCGACCCGCATTCTTCCAACGCAGAAGTGGCTGCCCAGAACCTCCTGGCTTACTACAGCACCAAGGGCGTAGATAAGATGACAGCCTTTGCCCAGGAACTGCTGGATGCTGACCCCAACAACAAGATTGCCAACTACGGCATGGGGTATGTTTATGTGTCGCAGCAGAAGTTTGCCGAGGCTGCCAAGTACTACGAGAAGTGCGTGGAGATAGATCCCAACTACTTTGACGGCAACTACCAGTGTGGTTTCTGCTACTACCAGATTGGTCTGGAGAACGGCCGCAAGATTTCCGACAAGAAGTATGCGTCACAGGCAGCTGCAGACAAGGAAGCCGAGACGAAGGTGAAGAGTTACCTGCGCAAGGCTCTGCCTTACTTCGAGAGAGCCCGCGACCTGCGTCCCGAGGAGCCTGAGCGCTGGGCTTCGGAGCTGAAGGTCATCTACAACAACCTGAACATGAAGGATAAGGCCAAGGCCCTGCCCGAAATCTAATCCAGGATTTCCCTTATCGAATCCCATTCCAAGAATCGTCAGCAGGGAGGTTCTTTCTCCCCGTTGGCGGTTCTTTTTTTAAGGTAGGTTCTATAAATTTGCTTTGATGGGATTTTACTCTATCTCCGAGCGAGAGTACCTTAGAGTGAAGCTCACAAGGTAATTCAAAGAGAATTATAATGAATAGAACCCACCTAAAAACGATGCAGACATCTGTTTTTGTAATATCCAAAAAAATCAAAAGCTATGAAAAAGATACTTACCGCCCTCTTCCTGCTCTGTTTCCTGGGTGCTGCGGCACAGGAGACCAAGGGTTTCGACATCGACCTGTGGCCCAATGGACTGCCCAACAGCAACGGCATTGACAAGACTCAGCCCTACAGCAACGAGGCCCGCAACTTCAAACCTTCCCTCCGCGTCTTCCTCCCCCAGGGCGAGACCAAGACCGACATGGCCATCCTCATCCTTCCCGGTGGCGGCTACCGCACGCTGGCACTCGGACATGAGGGTTACCAGTGGGCCGACCACTTCACCCGTCAGGGCATTGCCACCATCGTGCTGACCTACCGCATGCCCATGGGGCATACCGAGGTGCCCATCAGCGATGCCACTGAAGCCATGAGAATCGTTAGGGAAAAAGCAACTGCGTGGGGCATCAATCCCCAGAAGATAGGCATCATGGGATCTTCAGCCGGCGGTCACCTGGCCTCCACCATTGCTACCCACAGTCCTGTGGCTACCCGTCCCAACTTCCAGATTCTTTTCTATCCCGTCATCTCCATGGACAAGGAGGTGACGCACCTAGACTCACACAACTGCCTCATCG
>CALZGT010000200.1 GCA_945787235.1 uncultured Prevotellaceae bacterium | reverse complement strand
CTGGGGTGTGATAGCCATTGACGGCAAGGTGGAGGTGGAGCCAAGGTACGAGAAGATTGTGCTGCATAAAGATGGGACGGCGGAGATGACAACTACGGGAGGCAGGGTTGTCAGGAAGAAGCTGCCATGAATCGGGGGCAGCAACGAAATTGCTTATAACGGTGGCTTATACACGGCCCCATAATGACGGATATACAGAACGATGAAAATGGAAACGAGATACTTGGAGGTCTTTGACACACGAGACAAGCTCAGGTGCGTGCGCTTGGACACGGAAGAGGGTGCCGTGGTGGATGAGCAGAGCAACATTCTGCTGCGCATCGACAAATGCAGGCACATGGAATTTGCTGCGCACGGCTTTGTCAAGGTAAGGACTGGTGTGGCGGAAGCAATGCGGAATCCTGCCCTCCAGAACCTGCTGACGAAAGGTGTCGGGTATGAAGGGGCGTACAGGATTCCCACCATATATTACGTGGATATAAAGTCGGGACACCCCTATGCCAGCCTCCCTGCCATAGAAAGGTACGGCGATTTTGAGATAGCCTATATGGGAGGGTACTTGTGTACACGTACCAAGCAGTATCACCAGGTAAAGGGAGAACCCGACCATATCCATAAGGGTCAGAGAGACCTTTATATCGAGATACCATGCTATGATACTCCTGAGAAAGTCATCATAGACAAGATGATAGAGAAATACTCTGTTTTCATACGCTGCCAGATAAGGGGTGACGAGGACAACCTGTACTGGAAACTGAGGGACTTTGCGGACGGGGCGGTGATGGTGATGGATGACGGAGGAGTTCATTATCACATCAGACGCGACATGGGAACGGGAGAAGTGATATGGCGCAACTTGGGAAAGGCGGACAGTGAGGCCGCACGAGCCATGATGGTGAAAACACTGAAGGACATAGAAAAGGAAGCAGAGAAAAGAGGCCTGGCACAGAAACTGACAAAACACGAAGAAAAGGAACGGAAGAGAAGTGAAGCTCTGAAGGGGCTCACCGATGCAGAGCCCATCAAGATTGGCGGCAAGTGGGGCTTGCGCATTGGCGGGCGCATGGCTGTGCCTCCCATATACCGCACCATTGAGCCTCCGATAGGGCACTACTGCGTGATGGAGGCTTCATACGGCTGCTGGGGTGTGGTGGCCGTGGATGGCAGGGTGGAGATAGAACCAAGATACGAGAAGGTGGTGCTCCATGACGATGGCACGGTGGAGCTGACCGTCTTCAAGGGGAAGGTGATAACGAAGAAATTGAGATAAATGCTAAGAGACTACCAGACAGAGATATGCAATAAGGTGGAGGACGCACTGAAGAAAGAGAGGAGCGTAATGATGCAGATGCCAACTGGCACAGGCAAGACCGTGGTGCTGGCGGAGATTGTGAAGCGATACCTTAACGTTGGTGTTGACCTTGACCATAACGTTGAATGTAACCGTGACGTTAAGGGGAATGGGGATGATGGTGCCGTGAGGCACGGCATCGCCTATGCAGATGGATGCAGGGTGCTGATTGTTGCGCATCGCATAGAGCTGATAGAGCAGACTGGTGAGTTGCTTATGCGCCACGGCATCGAATATGGCACGATTGTAGGAGGCAGATTGCCAAAGAAGATGAAAGCGGTGATGGTTGCCTCGGTACAGACGCTGGCGAGAAACATTGACAACCTTAACCTTGACGTTAACCTTAACCTTGACGTTAAGATTGACCCGAAGCTGGTCATCATTGATGAAGCCCACCATGCAGTGGCCAAGACCTACAGGATGCTGTGGGAGGCATGGCCGGAGGCGAAGTTCCTGGGGCTTACTGCCACTCCATACCGCATGAGCGGAGAAGGGTTTACCGACCTGTTTGATGTGATGGTGATGTCGTGGAACATGAGGCGGTTCGTGGCAGAGGGGTGGCTTGCAACGTTCGACTACTACTCTATTCGTCCTGACAGCGAACAGCAGCAGGTGATTGACGGGATGAAGAAAAGAGGTGTGGATGGTGACTTCCAGACTAAGGAGATGCGCGACAAGCTTGACGTGCGCCCGAGCATTGAGCGACTGTTTGAGACTTTCGAGAGGTATGCGTTTGACAAGAAGGGCATCATATATGCCATCGACATAGCCCATGCAGAACATATTGCGGAATTCTACCGAAATCAAGGGATTGCAGCTCTGGCCATCAGCTCGAAGACCCCGACTGACGAGCGCAAGGAGATGATAAGGAGGTTCAAGGGCAACCTTGACGTTAACCGCAACCAAGACCGGAAAGCTGACAAGGGTGCGGTGGGGCAACACACCTCCTATGATGCCATTCAGGTGCTGGTGAGTGTGGATCTCTTCTCTGAGGGCTTTGACTGTCCTGATGTGGAGTTCATTCAGATGGCTCGTCCGACATTGTCGTTGGCGAAGTACCTGCAGATGGTGGGAAGAGGGTTGCGACCGAGTCCGGGCAAGACGAGCTGTATCATACTTGATAACGTTGGATTGTATCGCACCTTCGGACTTCCTACCTCAGACCGTGACTGGGAAGGCTATTTTGTGGGTGATGCAGATAACCTGAGGGCTATACGTGACGAAAGCAGGGCAATGGGAGTGCTGCGCTTCTCTCCCGATGTCATTAAGGATGACAAAGACAACGAGGTAGTGCGCATCGTAACCCATGACGAGCTTGCCGCACGGTTCGTGAACACTGCGAGCGATGGGCTCATAAGGAAGAAGAAGGGCAAGACGTGGGTGTGTCAGGACACGGTGACAGGCATAGAGTTCGAGCGGCATCCGAGGGTGATAGAGTACCGTGGCATGGAGATGGTGACGGCTGACAGCGAGACCTATTATCCGAGAATCCGCAGCCAATGGATAGATGCTAACTACGGCATTAACGTGAAGGCATTGGAGACACAGACAGGCGACGGACTGTCGTGGAAGATGCTGTATGTGTCGCTGAGCAGTCCAGACAAGGTATATAAACTGCAGGAAGTGATGTACAACGACATGCGCATCTATAAGGACGAGGCGGGCAGGGCATACTTCCAGCCGGACCTTGACCATCCGCTTGTAAGCGAGACGGAGGCAGGTGGCAAGCAGGTCTTTATGGAGTACTGCGACAAGCAGAAGGAAGCATGGCTGGCAGCCGTGGAGAATGTGAAGCACCGATTCATTGACAAGGCCTTTACTACGAACGAATGGCAGAGGGAGCACAAGGCCGTGGTGGAAAAGGATGGTGAGTTCTACCATGTAATCTGCGAGGAGCAGGGAGAGCGCAAGGAGGTATGGGCAGACAAGCAGACCGGGTTCTATTTCCTGCATAAACCAATTATCGAGCGCAGGGGCTTCGTGGAATTGCTGCACGACGGTGACATGGTGTTTGTGCGTAACATATACCACGAGCGATACATCCCTTACAGAAACTGGGAGATAAAAGCCGATGAGCGGCTGTGTGCCATCGGCAACAGGCTATACAAAAGGGAGAAGCCCAATGCGGAAGGCTACAGAATCGTGAAGCGCAGCAGTGACTTCGTGATGTTCGTGGTACAGGGGAACAATCCCAAGATATACGACCTGACCTACACCATCATAAACAAGATAGGCAGAGAGGTGGAAATGAAAGAAAGCGAGTAAGTGAATCCAATGCACTTCTAAGAAGACTGATATTCTGCATCATGACAAGATTAGGGACGGGTCGATGGCTCGTCCTTTTTGGGTATTTTTTGGAGGACAGGGGACAGGTCTGCGTCCCGATGCACTTGTAAGGAAGCCCATCGACATGGATTCGTGTCCCTCTGTACGCAAACAGGGATGGCCAGATTTCAAAGCTAAGATGCAGGCTATATCACCCCTTAGTTGATAGTTCATAGTTGAGAGGTTATGGGTTATCGAAGGGGTTATTGTAGTTAATAGTTCATAGTTGAGGGTTATAGGCCATGGTTGTTCAACTGTGGATGAGAACCATAACCCGAATACAGCCTCAAACCAACCATAACCCA
>CALZGT010000199.1 GCA_945787235.1 uncultured Prevotellaceae bacterium | reverse complement strand
GGAGGTTGAGCAGTCCTTCATCGCCACGCAGCTGCTCTGCGTGTACCCGCATGCCGTTCAGGTTGAAAACCTCGACCTTGAGCATGTCAGCCCCGGCCAGAAAGAGACTGAAGGTACGCAGTCCCTTCGGGGTGAGGATAAGGCGTTGGCTGTCGCCCTGCACACCCTTGATGCCCGTGGCACGGCGGAGCACTTCCTTCAGACCTTCGTAGGCATCAAACTTGCCCGCACCCCACTGAGCCGGAATGCCGGTCTCCACGAACTCGTCGCGCACAGCCGTCTGCTGGATGATGTCCTTGCACTCCTGTACGGTGAGTGTCGGGTCAGCCTCCAGCCACAGCGTGAGGGCACCAGCCACGTGGGGAGCTGCCTGCGACGTACCCTGCATACCCACCCAGGTGTAAGGACGCGTGCCATCGGTGGTGGCTGCTATTTCGTAGGGATAGGTCTCATAGTATCGGTTGTTGCTGGACACGATGAGCGCACCGGGAGCACAGATGTGGGGACGTGTGGTACCGTCGGTGAGCGTACCATAGCTGGTGAAATAGGACATGTCACCCACCTTCAGTTGTTCGTAACCCAGGATGGCAGTTTCGTTGTTCACGTTGGGTACCACATAGTGGTCCTTGGTGTTGTACGAACCCACCACGATGGTATTCTTTCCGCAGGCCATGCTGCTGATGGAACCGTCTGCCGTACCGTCTTCTGCTCCAGGCACAACGCCCTGAAGGGCATTGGAGTAGTTGGTAAACTGTGTGAAGCCTGAGGCCGAGTTGCAGTACATGTCAATGCGCTGTCCGGCCTTGCCCTTGGCCTCTATGCCCACCATGTATTTCTCATCGAGATTTCCCACGATGTTGTTCCACACGGTGAAATCCACGTTGTAGCAGAAGCGGCCCGACTCAGGGTCAAGGGAGGGGAGCAGTCCCACCAAGCCGTGGAAATACTTGCCGAACTCGTCGTCGATGAGGTCACCTTCCCGGGCATACTTGCTGCTGCTGGCCCAGTACTGTCCATCGGTATTGCCTTCCGGCAGGACAATGCGCTTGGCTACCCTTTTGCGGCTCGTGTTATAGACGATGACCTGCACGTCAATGGGCTCTTCCGTGTCCGACCACACCTGTGCACCGCCTGAGCAGTAGTTGGGGTAGTTGAGATCGTCGTTGAGTCCCTTGAGGAAGGTCATCACCGTAGTGTTCTCCTCCGTCAGTGTCTTGCTGCACCGAACGTTCATGTCACCCTCGTTGCCGGCAGAGAGCACGATGATGGGGTTGTCCATAGGCATGATGGCATCGATATACTGGTTGATGAGGTCCGTGCCGTCGTGGGGTCCCATGTTGGTTCCGATAGACATATTGATGACGGTACGGCGGTCGGGAGTGTCATCCCCCTTACCCCAGGCATAGCCCAGGATGGCATCCATGCCCAGTGCCATGGTCTGGGGCAGGAGATAGGGCGTTCCGGCGGCTGCGATGTCCGAACCCGTGGCAATGCCGTAGTAGGGGTTCTCGCCCACGGTGGTTCCTATCTCATGGGTGTCGAAGTTGGCGGTACCGTAGGACAGTTCACCGCGGTAGTTGCCAACCATGATGCCCATGGTGTGGGTACCGTGGTTCAGTTCCTTGGTGTCGGTGCTGAAGAGCTCCAGTTTGCGGCCTGTCAGGGTATCTACCTTGACCTCACCCGTCAGCTGGTTGAGGGTAACGTTGGCAAACATCTTCACGCGGTTGAGTCCAGCGGCATCCTTGAAGTTGATATGGTTGGGGTCGATGCCCTTATCCACGATACCGGCCACGATTCCCTTACCCGTATAAGCCTGGGGCAGTCCTTCGCCCCGGTGTATCTTGTCAATGCCTGTGGCCTTGCGGGCATTGATGAGGTGCGGCTGGTACGGCGTGCCACAATCCATGACGCGTACGGCAGGATGTGCCGCGATGCGTTCCACGTCGTTCAGGGGCATGCTTACCACGGCAAATCCCCCGCGCAGCGTGATGACCTGTGCCCCGGCCTCTTCCAGTGCTGAAGCCTCTGCTCCCTCCTGAAGTTTTACGAGGGCGCTCACCTGGTTCTGTGGCATACGGTTCATGACCTTGCGGTAGGAGGCAGGGTAGAGCTCCGCAACGTTTTCCTGCTGTGCCGCACGCATCTGGCGCAGTGCCATGCGGCTGGCCGGGGTCAGTGTCTGCTGGGCATTGGATACAAGAATGCCTCCCAGCAGCATCGCTGCCAGGAGGCTTGTTCTATAAAAATGATTCATTGTGATCACTTATGTTTTTTACATTTAGTTATTTAATACTTGTTGGCTTGCTGTTGAAAAATCCGTTTCAGGTCAATCTGTCTAAGGCAGTTGGCCGATGTCGGTCACGTGGAGTCTTGACGTGGATGCCTTCTAAAGTGGGCTCTGCCTATTATAGGCTATATAAAACATGTGCAAATTTACTAAAAATCCCTTAAAGAAATGGAATCTTAGACAAAATATCACCAAAATCTGTTAAACCATTCAAAAAATGGGGGGTTAAATTACAAAATGACACTTTTTATGGAAGAGTGGCACTGGGAAAAGGGTGATGGGGGAGAGAGGAGGGGGGCAGTGTGGCGGACATGGTGAGGTGGCGCATGATGGGGTGGATATTTATCATCAGAGAGGTATGGGTGAAAAGTGGGTGGAAACAGGCGCATGGTGTGCAGACAGGATACGTGGCGCATGATGGGGACAGTGGGATTACCCGTTAATTAGGTGGGTTTTTCCACCAGTATTCTGATGAGTTCATTGCCTGCCATGAAGCGCCAACGCAAGGCACTGTGGGGCAGGGGAGCGTAGGTTTGATGGCGGGCTTCTGCCTTGCGGCGTAGGGCATTCTCAGTGGCTGTTACCAGACGCTTGTCCTCGTAGGTGGTGGGATAGGCTTCCATGAGCAGGAGTCTTGCCTCCTTGCAGGCATCAAAATAGACACCGCCTGGCTTGAAATACTTCTCGTGCGGACTTCCGGCAGTGGGAAAGCCGTCTTTCATCAGGATAACCAACGGGCAGCCTGCCTCGCGTACCTTGCGTGCGATGTATGCCTCTCCCTTGTTGACAGCTGCGGTGTAGGTGACGGTGCCCAGGGTTGCGTAGAAAAGGATGTCCTCTAAGCGTCTGTCCCAGTCTGCCTGTGTCTCTGACCTGGAGCACTCCACCATCTGCCGCTCCGGCCAGTCCCGCAGCCAGTGGTTGCCCAGGCTGCGGAAGTGCAGGCCGGCCACGACGGTGTCCTTGTGCAAGGTGAAGAGGTGGGGGTTGTGCTTCACCACCCACTTGCGGTAGGCGTTGAGGGAGATGTAGTCGTACATTTCCTGGAGCTGACCCTTGGCACTCAGGGTGCGGAGGAAGGGCTTCTCAAGGATGTGGCCGTCGCCGGTCTTCAAGGGGTCGGGGGCGGAGGGACGAGCGTCACACGCTCTTTCTTTAGAAACAAAAAAACGAGATGAGAGAGAGGGCAAAGTGCGCCCCGCGTTCGGAGAGGGCATAGCAGCAGCGTTAGGGGCTTGTGCAGTGGCGGCGTTCAGGGAGGGCATAGTAGCGGCATTGGGGGCAGGCACAGTGGTGGCGTGCAGGGTGGGCTGCGGTGCGTTTTTGTCAATAGGTAAGAACATGTTATGTTCGTCTCCCCCTTGTTCGTCCCCCCTCCCCTGCCGTGGCCACACGCCCATCCTCCTGGCTATCTGGGTGATGCCAATCTGGAAGCCGTGCAGTGCCTGCAGGATGGACTGCTTCACGTCCTTCTTCACCCACACGATGAAGTGGATGTGGTTGTCCATGATCATCTTCTTGATGACCTCCATTCCTTCATGCCGCTGCTGGAACTTCCTGAGGTCTTCCGAGATGGCCTGCCCTAATGGTGTGAGGTCCACCATAGCCACCTCGTCGGCCTCCGTCACCGCAGGAATGGCACGCCACTTCTCCTCATCGGCATAGTACCTGCGCACCTTCTCCCTGGGAACCACCTTCAGTTCGCCCAACAGGGGCTCCTTCCCTGC
>CALZGT010000198.1 GCA_945787235.1 uncultured Prevotellaceae bacterium | reverse complement strand
AGTTGAACCTCACCTGCATCTGGCACATGATGGCATGGTTGCCTTTCTTCTCGAACTGGCTCTTGTAGTCCGTCAGCGCACTCTTGTAGATGTACTGGGCCTGGAAACGGCATTTCCTGAAGAACCAGTACTGCAGTCCGGCCACTACCTTGTGCATGTCGCACTGCTTGTCCACGTTGAAGTTGAAGAAGTCGTAGGAAGCAATGACATCGAGCTTGGTCTTGTCCTTGAAGGTACACAGCGTCTTGTTTCCCGTCACGTAGGCCCCTCGGCTCACCACCTTTCCGTCCTTGCCTTCCAGGTACTCGCCGTGGAGGTTCACCACAGGGCTCTTCACATCGAAGCCCACCGACCATCGGTTGCGTCTGTAGTCTTGTCCGGCTACCATCTGGGGGTTGAACACCGTGTTTCCCAGCAGCGCGTGGCCGTGTCCCAGTTGGCCGGTAGCCACCAGGTTCAGTACCTTGCAGGGGCGCAGTTCGAGGCGGCCTATCACATCCTTCTGGTTGTTCTGGTCTTTCTTGTTGATGCCCTGTCCGTTGAGCACATCCACCTGGTAGCGAAACATCCTGTTGTTCGTCTCGCCGAAGATGGAGAGGCCGAGGTCACGTCCGAACTGCCGTCCGAAGAGGGGGTCGCTGCCGCATCCCGCCAGATAGGTCACGCCCTCTGCATACACATCGATGGTCTCCATCGAGGTAGGGGAGAGTGGGTTCTCGAAGGAGAATCCGTGCTTGAACTGTCCGAAGCGTATATACAGGGCTTTGTTGCGTGTCACGCGCAGGTCGGTGTAGTACTCCTGCACCTCGCTGTTGAAGTCGTGCATGAAGCAGAAGGACCAGCGGGGAGTGATCTGTGCCGTGGCCCACAGCAGTGTGCGCTTGATGTCGAAGGTGTTGCTCTTCACGCCGTTCTTCTCGCTGAAGGTATAGCCGCCCTGGGCATATCCGTGGAGGGTGATGCGCGAGGCTACGTCCTGCAGCCAGTCCGGCCCCTGCACACCTGCTTTCTGCAGGGCTTCCCCCACGCTGATGTCCTTGCCTTGGCTGTTGGTTTCTTCTACGTTGACATCCTTGCCTTGACTGTTGTCCGCGTGTCCGTTCTCTTCTGCCTGCACAGGTGCGTGGCACAGTCCCCACAGGAGGGCAAGCAGGCAGGCTCTCATGGAAAGTTTTCTCATTGGTTAAGTCGTTTAGGTGAAGAATGGCTGCAAAGATAGTAAAATAACGCAAAATACTGTTAAATTATAGCAAAAATAAGCCAAATAATGAAGATTTTGTGTATTTTTGCACAAAATGTGGGGATTTGCCTGCCATTCGGTCTGGACCGGGTAGGCTGCTTGTCCGCAATGATAACATGAAAAAGACAGAAGGCTATGAAAAAGAAAATCGTATTTCTGACAGGGGCGGGGGTGAGTGCCGAGAGTGGTATCTCGACCTTCCGTGACAGCAACGGACTGTGGGAAAACTATAGGGTGGAGGATGTGGCCAGCATAGAGGGGTGGTGGAGGAATCCCGCCTTGATGCTGGACTTCTACAACGAGAGGCGCAAGGCCCTGGCAGGATGCCAGCCCAACTATGCGCACCGGGCCATGGCGGAACTGGAGAAGTGGTATGAGGTGGTGGTCATCACCCAGAATGTGGACGACCTGCACGAGAGGGGCGGAAGCAGTCATGTCATCCATTTGCATGGCGAACTGTGCAAGGTGTGCTCCTCGCAGGACAAGGAGTCGTGCATAGAGACCATCCCCTACGACCGTGCCATTGCCATGGGGGACAAGGCGGCTGACGGCAGCCAGCTCCGGCCCTATATCGTGTGGTTTGGCGAGAGTGTGCCGCTGATAGAGGAGGCCTTCCGTGAGGTGGATTCAGCCGACATCTTCGTCGTGGTGGGCACATCGCTCCAGGTGCAGCCTGCCGCGAGTCTGGTAGGGGCTTCGAGGGTGGAACAGAATTACATCATAGACCCGCACACCCCCAGGAGCATGGCAGGGATGAATACGCGGATACGTATCATCAACGAACCTGCCACGGTGGGGATGCGCGAACTCATGTCGGTGCTGGTACCCGCTATTCCACGGTGACGCTCTTGGCCAGGTTGCGTGGCTGATCGACGTTGAGTCCTTTGGCCACGGCCACATGGTAGCTGAGCAGTTGCATGGGGATGACGGTGAGCAGCGGAGCCAGACAGGCCAGTGTGGGGGGAATCTCTATGACTTCATCTACCATCTTCTTGATTTGCTCGTCGCCTTCGGTGACGATGGCCAGGATGTGTCCGTTGCGTGAGATGACTTCCTGCATGTTGGAGATAATCTTCTCGTAGAGCTGGTGGTGCGTGGCGATGAAGACCACGGGCATCTCGGCATCGATGAGGGCAATGGGACCATGCTTCATCTCGGCGGCGGGATAGCCTTCGGCATGGATGTAGGAAATCTCCTTGAGTTTCAGGGCACCTTCCAGGGCCACGGGGTAGTTCCATCCGCGTCCCAGGTAGAGGAAGTTGTGGGCATATTTGTAGGTCTGGGCGATGCGCTCTATCTTGTCGTTCTGCTTCAGCACGCGCTCTATCTTGGCAGGAATCTCCACCAGTTCATGCAGCACCTCCTCGTATTCTGCCTGCTCCACGGTGCCCTTGGCCATGCCCAGTGCCAAGGCCAGCATGACGAGTACGGTGACCTGACCCGTGAAGGCCTTGGTGGAGGCAACTCCGATTTCGGGTCCCACGTGGATATACACTCCCGTGTCAGAGATGCGTGCGATGCTGGAACCCACGCCGTTGACGATGCCGAATACCAGTGCGCCTGCCCGTTTGGCCTTCTCCATGGCGGCCAGCGTGTCGGCCGTCTCGCCACTCTGCGAAATGGCCATCACCACATCATCGTGCTCGATGACGGAGTCGGAGTAGCGGAACTCACTGGCGTAGGCCACCTCGGTGGGTATCTGGCAGAAATGTTCCAGGAGCTGCTTGCCGATGAGGCCTGCGTGCCAGCTCGTGCCGCAGGACACGATGACGATGCGGCGGGCACGAAGCAGTTCGCGGCGGTGGTTGGTGACGGCACTCAGCACCACGCTAAGGGGGTGGGTGCCCCGTTCCTGCTGGGGTGCCCAGGGGCGCGAGTAGGGGGCGTTGACGACACGTCCGCGCATGCAGTCATTGAGCACGTTGGGCTGGTCGTAGATTTCCTTGAGCATGAAGTGTGGGTAGCCTCCCTTGGTCAGCATGTTCAGGTCCAGGTTGACCTCCTTGACCAGCACGTCGGCCTCCTCGCCGTCGAGGTTGAAGAGCTGCATGTCCTTGCCTCGCTGCAGCAGGGCTACCTGTTCATCGTCCAGGTAACACATGTTCTTGGTGTACTGGGCAATGGGGCTGGCATCGCTGGCCACGAAGAATTCCTTGTTCTCCTCCCCGACACCCACCACCATGGGCGAGGACTTGCGGGCACAGACCAGCTGCTCGGGATGACGCTTGTCGATGACGCAGATGGCGTAGGCACCGATGACTTTCTTCAGGGCGATGCGCACGGACGTGATGAGGTCATCGTTGCGCAGGCTCATGGTGTAGTCGATGAGCTGTACCAGTACCTCCGTATCCGTCTCGGAACGGAAGGTGTAACCTCGCTTCAGGAGTTGCTCGCGCAGGGTGGCGTAGTTCTCTATGATGCCGTTGTGGACGAGGGTGAGGTTTCCCGACTCTGAGAGGTGGGGGTGGGCATTCACTTCGCTCGGCACACCGTGTGTGGCCCACCGCGTGTGGGCGATGCCCAGGGTGCCGCTGGTGTCCTTGCCACTGCTCACGGCTTCCAGGTCGGCCACCTTACCCTTGGCCTTGTAGATGTTGAGGATGGGGCTGCCATCCTTCGTGGACTCGCATACCAGCGCACAGCCTGCGCTGTCGTAACCACGATACTCCAGTTTGTGCAATCCTTCAATGAGGATGGGGTAAGCCTTGCGCTCACCGATGTAACCTACTATTCCGCACATATTATTTCAAATTGTGATGTTGTTGTTTGTTTCTGGTTGCAAAAGTACACTTTTTTATCTTAATAAACGAAAAAACGTAAGTAATATTGTGTGTTGTGGGTTAAAAATGATATAAAATCACCCTGCAGGTGCGAA
>CALZGT010000197.1 GCA_945787235.1 uncultured Prevotellaceae bacterium | reverse complement strand
GCAGTGGAAGTTACAGTCCCATAATCATGATTCCGGTAGTGAGTGTCTGGAAACTGGGACCAAAGCCGTCGTCCAGTACATCCGTTGGTGAATACTTGACATACAGTCCCAGTTTGTTTCTGTAACTGACAATGCCCACTAGGTTGAGGCCTACACGGTTGGTGCGTATGTTTCTGAAGCGTTCCTTCTCCTCACCCTGTTCACTGGTGTAGGTGGTGTATATCTCGTGCTTCTTGCCAGGCTTCCTTACAAGACTTATTTCGGGGCCTACCGCCAGACGGAAACCGCGACCCAGCATCTGGATATACTTGAGGTTGTAGGTGGTGCTGAGGGTGCGGATCTTGGATGTTCCGGGTGTGGAACCTTCAGGGTAAGGTCCGTATGAAACCATCTGGGTAGAAGGGTCGCAAAGGAATCTTTTTGTACCTGTCATGCGGTAGTTCTTCAGGTCGATTCCCATTCCCACCGACAAGGAACCTTTTCTCCATACACGATGACGATAGGCCAGAATGTCCTCGATACAGAAGTTGAACGAACGTCCCATGTTGACCTTCAGTCCCTGGGGAGTTCCGGGTGCATGGGTGAAACCAAAGCCCCACCCGCTGAAGAACGCAAAACCAGACGGTGCCAGCTTGCTTCTTTGGGGACGGTAGTCGGGTTTACTCACCTGGATGCCGACGATGTCAAAGTTCCATCCTCCAGGATAGATGCAGTCATTGGATTTGTTGTGATTGTCGTCCGAGCATTGAGCGACGACAGTGTTTTCCGGCAGGTTGCCGGCACTCTGACTGGCAGGCATACACACCGCCAGGACGGCCAGGAGGCCTTTGATTGATGTTGGTAACATTGTTGCGGTTATTTTTTAGTGACTATCTTGTTTGTTGAACGCCCTGCTTTGTTGAACGCCCTGCGCATCTCCTTCATTGTGGCATTGCCCTCCATGAAGACGAGCGTGATGAGGAATGCGTTTTTTGTGGGGACACACTGGTAGCACAGATACCAGTGCCTGATGCCGTTTCCTGATGATTTGCCAAGGGGCGGGAGGGTCATCATGGCATAATAGAGCCAGCTGTCATGCGAGTCGCCCTTGCGCTCCATCTCCAGGTCCTCGGCCTGCTTCATGTCGGCCACCACGCGTTCCTCAATCCTCCGCCGTTCTTCCTCTGAGCATTTGAACTTCAGACTGCGGAAGTAGCGCAGTTTGTAGGGGGCCAGCCGTTCACCCTTGATGATGTTTACCACCATGTTGTCTTTTGCGACCACGTCCCCTTCGAAGACATCGTACACACGCAGGCCCTTCTGTGCACCCGCCTGTTGGGCGGAGAGCAGCATGATTGCCAAAAGAAATATCTGAAATCGTCTCATAATCGTAGATTTATATGTTTCCGTCATCTGCACGCTCATTCATCAAAAAGGTTCATCAGTTCGGTCTCCACCTCTGGGCGGTCGAGCATTTCGCCCATGGTCTGCTTCATCATTTCCATCGCCAGTGGCGCATCCTCCACCTTGTTGCCATAGATATAGGTGACGGCTACATCCTGTGGCTCTCTGGCCCAGCGTATCCATGGCACCAGACACGCACCCGCCAGTACGGCAGCGGCGGCTATCCAGGGGGTTATCTTTCGTGTAGGCCGGTGTGCCATCAGGTAGCCGAATCGTGCACTCTCGTCCTCTGTGAGCCATTCCTCACGCCCTTCTATCCGGTGGGCACCGGCCTGGAGCATGGCCTTTATTCCCTGCTCCTCATCAGAAGGGGATGTGGTGGCAGACAGCAGTTCCAGGAGCATCCGTTCCTCCTGGTGGGAGGAGCAGCCATTCATGTATTTTCTTGTCAGTTTGCGCTTCATTTGCTTCTGTATATTAGAGGTTAGGATGCAAGTGTCTGAGACGGGCGAGAATCCGTGCTCTCGCAGTGGAAAGCATGCTGCTGACCGAGCGAGGATTGGCACCGGTGACTGCGGCTATCTCCTGTGTGCTCATCCCTTGTTGCCACAACTGGAATATGCGACGGTAGGAGGCTGGGAGCCTGTCTATGGCATCCTGGAATAGCCGCCTGTTTTCAGCGTCTTCCATCGTGTCGCAATACATGGAGGACGCTAGCGAGGACAGGGCCTCCAGCGGCACTGTCTGCCTTCCCTGCTGCTTGCGCCATATGCTGATACACACATTCTTGGTAATCCTGGTGGCCAGCAGGCTGAAGTCGCGCGGCTGTTCGATGCGTTCACGCAAGAGCCACAGTCGCAGCAGGGATTCCTGTACCACATCCTCGGCCTCGGCCTCGTTGTGCAGGAAATCCTTGGCCAGTCGCAGCAGGCTTTTCCGCTGCTGTGTCGCCATCTCTATGTACGTTTCTGTCGTCATCTCTATAGGTATAACGCATCTGCGGCCGAATGTTATGCAATTTTTTGCATTCACAGCCCAAAAAAGGGGATCGCGGATTCAACTAGCAAGTGCAAATTTACGAAAATTTTTTCGTAGAAGCACTCTTTTGGAGTTGAGAAATTGAGTTTCTCTCTTGGTCTTGACCTGGTTCAAGCATCAAAGCTACGCCGTTGCTGTTCTCATCTGCCTGAGGTCCTATCCAACATCGTTCAAACTCATCCTTGGTATATGTAAGACGTTGAGACGCAGGGTCTGATATGTGTATTTTGAACCCTCCATTTTTACACTTTTCTATACCATAGCATACGACAAAATGGTTTTGGTTCCAGTGAAGGATACAGGGGAAAACACCTTCTTCTGCTAATTGTTCAAAGGTCACCTTCACGCCAGCTGTTTCAAAACCAATATACTCAGCAGCCTCACTTATGCCAAGTAAGTTAACCCCATGTCTAGTGATATGGCAATGTTTACGCAACATCTCTGTCGAATAATCAAGACCATAGTATCTTGCTATCATACGCAAGGATGTTGGTCCACAATCAGAAGAGTTATTCTGCCTAAAGTGAGGAAAACGTTTGAAGAATTTCACAACTTATAATTTGAATGTAGCTCTGAGCATAACTGTTCTTCCGCAGAGGGCGTAGTCGTAGGTGTAGGTGTTGATGCCGTCGAAGACGGTGTAGGAGTAGCTGCGCTGGTTCAGGAGATTGGTGAGTTCCAGACGGAGGACGCACTGTTTCCACTTGTACTGTGCTGAGGCGTTGAAGAGGGACATGCGCTTGTACGTGTCGGTGGTGATCTGGCGACGCACGTGGTCATAATCCAAGGAGAGGTCGAGGGCGGCGATGGGGAAAACGTGGATGGCACCGCTATGGGTAAGGGAGGTCGTGGTGTTGCTCTCTTCGGAATAACGGGAGCGCGACCAGCCGTAGTTGATGTCGTACCGCAGTTCGAGCCACTGGATGGGGGTGACTGAGGCATTGCCGTGGAGGTTGTAGTTGTTCGAGCGTACCTTGATGATGTCCGCAGCCCCTTCCAAGGAGGTGATGGCCTGCTCGCTGTCGCCGAAACCATACGAGGCATCTGCGCCGAGTTTGCTAAAGATAGAAGGGAAGTTCTTCGTGCTGCTGACGGATAAGCTGGTGGAACGGCTGCGGGAGTCGCAAAGCAGGGACGTATTGCTGATGTCGATGCCGCTGACCGACTGCGACGTGAGCGTGTTCTGCTTGCCTTCGCTGTGACTGGCGGCGAGGCTCAGCGTGAAGTACTGCATGGGCAGCTGCCACTTCCACTCGCCCGACGTGTGCCAGGTGTCCGACTCGCCGATGATACCCGACGAGGTGCGTACCGAGCGGTAATCGACCTGCATCGGCTCCGTCAGCAGCGTCATCATGTCGCCAATCGAGGTGGTGTAGCCAGTCGAGAACGCCAATTTGCTGTTGGCCGAGAAGGTGTAGTTGATGCCCATCGAGGGATTGAGCACAGGCTTCGTGTAGTTCAGTTTGTTATAGTACAACCCCTTCAGCGCGGCCCCGATGCCCGCACTCAGGTAGAAGCGGCGGTTCTTGGAATGAATCTCGAAGCCGGGGTTGAGGGTCGGGGTGAAGGCCCAGCCGCGAATGTCGTTCATATCGCCAGTTGCCACGCGAGAGGTTTCCAAGTCGTCATACATTGCGGACACACTGACGGGCAGGTTCAGCCGGAACGTCTTGCCGATGGGGATTTGGAACGACGAGCCGACGTCCATGCTAA
>CALZGT010000196.1 GCA_945787235.1 uncultured Prevotellaceae bacterium | reverse complement strand
AGCACCATCGTGACCTATTCGAGCGATGACTACGGGGCATACGGCTACCTCTTCAGTTTTCCGCACGCCAAGCACAAGCCGGGCGAGATGCGGGCACTCTACCACTACGAGACGAACAACTACCTGGGAGAGATTCCCGAGGTGGAGGAGACGTACAATGTGATAGGACTGGTCAACGAGCACCAGCTCACGGTCTTCGAGACCACCTGGGGCGGACGCGAGGAACTGTGGGAAGGTGAGGGCATCATGGACTATGGTTCGCTGATGACCGTCACCCTGCAGCGTGCCAGGACGGCACGCGAGGCTCTTGACGTGCTCACCTCCCTGGCCACGACCTATGGCTACATCTCCGAGGGTGAATCCTTCACGCTGGCTGACCCCAACGAAGTGTGGATTCTCGACATGGTTGGCAAGGGCAAGGGCGTGAAGGGATGTGTCTGGGTGGCACGCCGTGTGCCCGATGACTGTATCTCGGGCCATGCCAACCAGTGCCGCATCCATCGCTTTCCCACCGCCCGCAAGCTCAACAAGAAACTGGGTTACTACACCGTGGGAGACAGCGTGTGCTACAGCGCGGACTGCATCTCCTTTGCCCGTGAGAAGGGTTATTTCCAGGGGGCTGACAGCGAATTTGACTTTGCCAATGCCTACAATCCGCTGGACTTCGGTGGGGCGCGCTTCTGCGAGGCACGTGTCTGGAGTTTCTTCAACCGCTGGGCGGATGCCGACATGAACCAGTATCTGGACTATGCCATGGGCAAGAATCCCGCCAACGTGATGCCTCTCTGGTTCAAGCCCAAGAAGAAGCTCAGCGTGCAGGATGTCAAGGACATGATGCGAGACCACTACGAGGGTACGCCGCTGGAGATTCAGAGCGACCTGGGCATGGGACCCTATGAGATGCCTTACCGCCCCACGCCGCTGACCTACGAGGTGGATGGCAAGAAGTATTTCAACGAGCGCCCCATCAGCACGCAGCAGAGTTCCTGCATCTATGTCAGCCAGATGCGTTCGTGGCTGCCCAACCACATCGGTGGTTGCCTGTGGTTCGGCAATGACGAGGCCAACATGGTGGCGCTTACGCCCATCTATTGTTGTGTGAGCGAGGCTCCCATCTGTTATCACCAGAATACCGCCGACACCTTCCATTTCTCTTTCCACTCTGCCTTCTGGCTCTGCAACTGGGTTAGCAACATGGTGTATATGCGCTACAACCAGCTCTTCCCGGAACTCAAGGCGGTGCGCGAGTCGTTGGAAATGACTTATCGCAACTCGCAGGCTGAGATAGAGGAAAAGGCGGCAGCCATGGGGGAGAAGGAAGCCAAGGACTTCCTGCAGCAGTACTCGCACCGCATGGCTGGGGGCATGGCCGACGAATGGATGCAGTTGGCTCAGCGACTCATCGTCAGGTACAACGATATGGCGGTGAAAAAGACTAACGAGGACGGTACGTATCAGAAGACACCCGGAGGCAACCAGGTGCCTGTGACGCGACCAGGCTACCCGGAGTGGTACCGCCGGGAGATAGTGCGCCAGACGGGGGGCCGCTACCGCGTACCTGAGGAGAAGACCGAGTAAGAGCGTTTTCTTCGTGAATGAAAAAACGCTTCATAGAACCTATCCAAAAAACTCTTATTCAGAGAATTACCCCAAACAAAATACACTTATTCAGAGAATTACCCCAAACAGATACCTTAATATAGATTATTAAATACATCGTACTATGGAACAAGATTTAATCAAAGCATGTGAAGCTAAAGCCCAGGTATGGGCTACTAACCCTCTTTTTGATGCTGAGACACAGGCCGAAGTGCAGGCCATGCTCGATAATGAGGATAAGACGGCCTTGGTGGATGCCTTCTACCAGAACCTGGAGTTTGGCACGGGCGGACTCCGCGGCATCATGGGTGCGGGTACCAACCGCATGAACAAGTATATCGTGGGCATGGCCACCCAGGGTTTTGCCAACTACATCAACAAGGCTTTCCCCCAGGGTGGACAGAGTGTGGTAGTCGGACATGACTGCCGCAACAACGGACGTATGTTTGCAGAGAGTGTGGCCAATATCTTCAGTGCCAACGGCATCAAGGTGTATCTCTTCGAGAGCCTCCGTCCTACGCCTGAAATCAGTTTCGCCATCCGTCAGCTGGGTGCCGTGGCTGGTGTCAACGTCACCGCAAGCCACAACCCCCGCGAGTACAACGGCTACAAGGCTTATTGGGCAGACGGCGCTCAGGTGCTGGCTCCCCATGACACGGGCATCATCGAGGAGGTGAACAAGGTGAACATCGAGGACGTGAAGTTCGAGGGCAACAAGGAACTCATCCACATCATCGGCGGCGAGATGGATTATGACTACATGACGGCTGTCAAGGAGGCCATGGTCGATCAGGAGGTAATCCTCAGGCAGAAGGACCTCAACATCGTCTATAGCCCCATGCACGGCACGGGTCGTGTCGTAGTGCCTCTGTGTCTCCGCAGCTGGGGTTTCCAGAACATCAACGTGGTGCCCGAGCAGATGGTGGTGGATGGCGACTTCCCCACGGTGGTAAGTCCCAACCCCGAGAATGCCGAGGCCATGACCCTGGGCATGAAGCTGGGTACGAAGCTGAATGCTGACCTGGTGATTGCTTCTGACCCCGATGCTGATCGCCTGGCCATCGTATGCCGCGACCCCAAGGGTGAGTGGATTATCATCAACGGCAACCAGACGGCCATGATGTTCTGCTACTACATCATCCGCAACAAGAAGGCACTGGGCACGCTCAAGGACAATGACTTCCTGGTGAAGACCATCGTGACCACCGAGGTGATTGCCGAGATGGCCCGCAAGAATAATGTGGAACTGCGTGACTGCTACACGGGATTCAAGTGGATTGCACGCGAGATTGCGCTCAGCGAGGGCAAGCAGAAGTACATCGGCGGCGGTGAGGAGAGTTTCGGATTCCTGCCTTACGACAAGGTGCGCGACAAGGATGCGCCTGCTTCTATCTGCCTCATCTGCGAGATTGCTGCCTGGGCCAAGGACAACGGCATGACGCTCTATGACCTGCTGATGCAGATCTACCTGGACTATGGTTTCAGCTTCGAGCACACGGTCAACGTGGTTCGTCCCGGCAAGACGGGTGCAGACGAAATCAAGCAGATGATGACCGACTTCCGCGGTGAGAAAGCTCCCAAGGAGATTGCAGGCAGCCGCATCGTGCTCAGCAAGGACTACAAGACGCTGAAGGCCACCGATGCCGAGGGCAATGTCACAGATATGGATATGCCCGACACGAGCAACGTGCTCCAGTGGTTCTGCGAGGATGGCACTAAGGTGAGCGTGCGCCCCAGCGGTACGGAACCCAAGATTAAGTTCTACATCGAGGTCAAGGGCAGCATGGAGTCTGCTGATGACTACATGGCCTGTGTCGAGGCAGCCAAGCAGAAGGTGGAGGACATCAAGAAGGGCCTGAACCTCTGAAGGTAAATCTTATCGGCATTATTTTGCATTATTGAATGTCAGGCAGAATCTCCGTCTAAGGGAACGCTGGTTCCCTTGGACGGGGATTCATAACTTTATCAACCTACTTAATACCCATGAAATATTTCTGTTTCTGCCAGGGGGAACTCCTACTTACTTCCGTTCATGCTATTCCCGAGGACCTCACCACACTGCCTCAACCTTCGTGGCAATGCGTGACGAGTCTGCGGATAGGCGATACGTTGTGCCAGGTAGTGCGGCTGGAGTCTCCCGTCTGTGAGGAGGGATTCTTCATGGTGCCGCTGCGTAAGAGTTACGAACTGCTTTCCGCCGAGGACTACGCTTTGGCGGGAAAGGCGGCCGAACTCCTCCACTGGGATGCCCACAGCCACTACTGTGGCAGCTGTGGGGCTCCTATGCATTGGGAGACGGACATCAGCAAGAAGTGTACTTGCTGTGGACGGGAACTCTGGCCGCAGTTGCAGCCTGCCGTCATCGTGCGCATCACCCGAAGTGTCAGCGAGAATCCTGCCGATGACGAGATTCTCATGGTACATGCCCACAACTTCCGGGGGAATCACTACGGACTGGTAGCGGGATTTGTGGAGACAGGCGAGAACCTCGAAGACTGTGTGCGCAGAGAGGTTCGCGAGGAGGTAGGCATTGAGATTGATGACGTGCGCTACTTCGCTTCGCAGTCATGGCCTTACCCCAACTCGCTCATGGTGGGCTTCACGGCTC
>CALZGT010000195.1 GCA_945787235.1 uncultured Prevotellaceae bacterium | reverse complement strand
TGGAAGAGCTTGAGGGCCAGGGCAGCCTCACCGAGTTCCTGCATGACGACATTCTGGTAGGAAGTGTGGAAGAGGTTGTGGTTCTGCAGGGTGTAGTCCTCGTAGAGGTTGGCCCCGCGGTAAAGGTCAGCCACGGTCTTGGTGTCATAGTGCGGGTCGATGATGGTCGCATCGTTGGCATCAGAAGCATGCGAGTAACTGTTGATGGCAAACTCACGCAGGCGTTCAAACCAACGGGGAGCGAGTTCGTCATCGGGAAAGAGTCCCAGGGTGGCAGCCAGCACATCGGCCTCCCACCCGTTCTCCTCGGCCTTGGTGTCGCCACGGTAACCCGTGGGAATGTCACGTTCCAGTTCGTACTGGCACTCTGCCCTGAGCAGACGATATACGTAATCCTTCTGCTGTACACTAAGGGTATCCCACTGGAAGAAGGCACTGTAGGCCACGCTCATGGCCCAGAGGCTGGACTCCCAGACAGCATCCTGCCGTGAGGTACTCCCCCAGTAGCGTCCTCCGGCGCACACCTTGAGGCGGTTGGCCTTGTGGGTGGAGTAGGCAAAGATGAGGGACTCGCGTGCCAACTGCTGCAGCTGGCTCCAGGTGACACCTTCGGGAAGTGTCACGCCGGCAGGCTTGGCGTACTTGACGAGGAAGGCGCACACCATGGAGAGGTCGGCATTGGGACGAACACCGCGTTCGTCGCTGCCTCCCGAGTTCTCACCATTGAAGAATCCACAGCGCTCGCCCAGGCTGTTGGGTTCCCGGCAGGGATTCCAGTCCTGCACCATGTAGGTACTGAAGTCGGAGAGCATCTGCAGCAGATCTTGCTGCATGTCGGCTTCACGGACAAAACGGTGGGTGATGACACCCTCAGTGGGAGATACGGCCGTCTGGGCTTCCATGCCCTGAAAAGGCAAGGAGGCGAAGAGGAAAGGCATGGCGCAACGCAGGATTTTCTTCATGGGATAGTTTATTTTTACGTGCAAAATTACAAAAAAATGTCCACGGCACCACCATTTTCGGCTTGCAATCCTCATTTTTCGGCATGCACTCCCGTTTTTTCTGCCTCATGCCCCTTTTTTTCAATTCCTTTTCGTATCTTTGCAGAAAGATACACTAATAAACAGATATAGACCATGAAGAAGGAATTAGTCGAAAGGTTTCTGAAATACGTGAGTTTCGACACGCAATCGGACGAAACCTGCGAGAAGCAGTGTCCCAGCAGCCAGAAGCAGTTTGACCTGGCACGCTACCTGAAGGAGGAACTGGAGCGTCTGGGCCTGGAAGAGGTGGAGATGGACGAACACGCCTACGTCTATGCCACCCTGCCTGCCAATACCTCCAAGAAGGTTCCCACCATTGGCTTCATCGCCCACATGGACACCTCGCCTGACTGCAGCGGCAAGGACGTGCGCCCCCGCATCATCGAGAACTATGACGGTTCGGACATCGTGCTGAACAAGGAGAAGGGCATCGTAACCACAGTGAGGCAGTTTCCCGAGTTGAAGGACCACATCGGCGAGGACATCATCGTCACGGACGGCAATACCCTCCTGGGGGCAGACGACAAGGCTGGCATAGCTGAAATCGTGACGGCCATGACCTATCTGCAGGCACACCCGGAAATCCAGCACGGCAAGATACGCGTGGGCTTCAATCCGGATGAGGAGATTGGCATGGGAGCACACCTCTTCGATGTGGAGAAGTTCGGCTGTGAGTTCGCCTACACCATGGATGGGGGCGAAGTGGGTGAACTGGAGTATGAGAACTTCAATGCCGCCTCTGCCAAGATTACCATCAAGGGGCGCAACGTACATCCCGGCTATGCCAAGGACAAGATGGTGAATGCAGCCCTCGTGGCCAGCGAACTGGCCATGATGATGCCCCAGAACGAGCGTCCCGAGAAGACGGAGGGCTACGAGGGATTCTTCCACCTCACCTCCATGCAGGCCACCGTCGAAGAGGCTACGCTGCACTACATCATCCGCGACCACAACAAGGGGATGTTCCAGATGCGCAAACAGGTGCTCCTGGACATGGCCGAACGCCTCAACGCTCAGTACGGGCAAGGCACGCTTACCGTGGAGCTGCGCGACCAGTACTACAACATGCTGTGCCAGCTGGAGGACAAACCGCACATCACCCAGGTAGCCAAGCGGGCCATCGAGAAGGCATGCGGCTTCTGCACCGTGGTGCCCATACGCGGCGGTACGGACGGGGCGCAACTCTCCTTCAAGGGTCTCCCCTGCCCCAACATCTTTGCCGGAGGCCTCAATTTCCACGGCCGTCACGAGTTCCTCCCCATCCCCAACATGGAGAAAGCCATGATGACGGTGGTGAACATCTGCCGCATGGTGGCAGAATGAAACAGCACGCATAGAAGACAGGAGAAGCCTTTCGCCTATATAATAAAGAATTATAATTTATAGAACCTACCTAAAATGAATCCGCTGCCTTCCCTCCCGGAAAGCAGCGGATTCATTTTATTGTCCTTCACCCTATTGCAGCAGGATGACCTTGGCTGAGGCATTGTCCATCTTGGGCATCGTCCGTCCCACAGGAGCACCGATGTAGGTAGGGTCAGTCACGACAAACTGCTTTCCGTTGAGAACAATGTAGTCTCCCTTGACCTGCTCGGGGAACTGAACGGCAGCCGCCAGGTGACCAGGATAATAGACCAATATACAGGGAAGCCCCAGCAAGTCACGCACCAGACGGGTGAAGAGGATGCTGCGGTCTTCGCAGTCACAGTAGGGATAGTAGAGAGTTTCCTCGGCAAAGAAGGCCCTGTCACCTCCCCACACCCTGTCGTCGTACTCATATTCCAATCCCGTCTGCACCCAGTTGAGGAGCATCTCTACGGCTTCCAGTTTGCCCTTTCCCTGCAGCATGGACTTCAACTGCGGATAGAGGCTGTCTGCTATCTTCTTCTGCATGGGGGTGTTGGCATACATGGCCCATCGCGTACACACGTCATCACCGAACACCGAGGTGGGATAAGTGCTGTAGAAATCCAGCAGGTTCTTGTTCACCTCGACCGTAGCCTTGAAATCCGGATAATCCCTCGAAGCCACTGCCCTTGCCGCTGACTTGTTTTCCTCGAGTTCCATGGATTGGTTGATGTAAAGCGAGAGCGACTGCTCCTTGGGGAACATGGCAGCACAGATGTGGACACTGGAAGGCATCTTGCGCATGGGGTAGTACCTGTCATCATCAAGGGTAAAATATGGCAGGTCGAAAATCTGATGCTTACTGCTGAAGAGCATGTACAGGTGCTGCCCATCCTGAGCCAGTCGCATCTTGTAGCCCGACTGGATATAAATGTAGGCCATCAGCAGTTCGGCCTCGTTGGTGTCCTTGCCATGAAGCGTCTCTGCCAAGGCCTTGAGCATCTGCAGGTATGCCCAGTCACCCAGCTTATGGGTCTTTCGGAGTTCCAGGCAGTCATATATAAGGTTGTCATAGGTCTCTGAGGATAGCTTCACCATGGCCTGGGCAATGTCATCAGGCTTGATGCCCATCAGCCGCAACTTGTCTGCTTCGTCAAACCTCACCTTCATCGGAGTTCCGAAATAGTTGAACGTCAGGTATTTCACCTGCTCCACAGGATGCTCCTCAACGGGTGCTACGGGTTCCGGCTGGGGCTCGGGGGTTACCACGGGCTCCACCACCTCCTCGATGATGACGGGTTTGCTCTCGATAGGTGCAGGCACCGTATCAACAGGAATCACCACGGGAGGTACATTTTCCTCCTTGGGTCGTGGTATAGGCTTCTCTTCCTCGGCTTCCTTCCATGGCTGGCGCACATATTCGGCATAATCCTTCATGATTTTCTGCCGGAAATTATCATATTCCTTCCGGATGCCTTTGCTGAAATTGTTAAAGGCATCACGGAAACTGTTGCTCTGGGCATTTGTCGTGGTGGACACGCAAAGTGCGATGCCTGCCAGCAAGAGAAGTCTTTTCATACTCATTGCATTTTTCATTACTATACTGGGATGTCCCGCTATATCCCACCTTTACTACTTTTCGCTGCAAATATACAGAAAAGAATCCAATGTACGGCATTTTGATACACCTTTTTTTCATACATACGACATTTTTACACAAATAACAAGCAAAAATGTCAATTCTGACAATAATCTCACCCATACAAAAATATTGTTGTCCGCTAAAACTTCGTCACTCGCGTATGCGTATATGCATGCACATGT
>CALZGT010000194.1 GCA_945787235.1 uncultured Prevotellaceae bacterium | reverse complement strand
TGGTGCAGTATGCGTACTTTTCGCCTTGCTATGGCCGCTGCGGTGAACACCGCCATGCGGAACTGGTCTTTGTTGACGGCCTGCGAACAGCTGAAGGTGAAGAGTATGCCACCGGGCTGTATCTTCTCGAATGCCTTCTGGTTGATTTTGGTATATCCCTTGAGGGCATGACGCAAAGCGTCCTTGTGCTTGGCAAAGGCCGGCGGGTCGAGGATGATGAGGTTGTATTTATCCCCCATTTCATCGAGGAACTTGAAAGCATCGGCGGCAAAGGCCTCGTGGCGGGTGTCGCCGGGGAAGTTGAGTTCGATATTGGCATTGACGAGTTCCACAGCCTTGGCACTGCTATCAACGGAATGTACGAGGTTAGCCCCTCCGCGCATGCTATAAACACTGAATCCACCGGTATAACAGAACATGTTGAGCACGTTGCGTCCCTTGGAGTATAACTCCAGCAGCGAGCGGTTATCGCGCTGATCGACAAAGAATCCCGTCTTCTGACCCTTGAGCCAGTCGATATGGAACTTCAGCCCGTTCTCCAGGGCAACGTTGCCGGTGGCTTTTCCCAGCAGGAAACCGTTCTCCTGACCGAGGGCCGCCTTGAAGGGAAGCGTTGTCTCACTCTTGTAGAAGACATTCTTGAGGGTGTCCCCCAGCACGGCCTTTAGGGCCTGCGCTATGGTATCGCGGCATACGTGCATCCCCACGCTGTGAGCCTGCATCACCGCCGTCTCGCCATACACATCGATGACCAGACCGGGAAGGTTGTCCCCCTCACCATGCACCAGACGGTAGGTGGTGTTATGGGGATTGCCCGCCACGCCGATGGCCAGACGCACGTTGTAGGCCTGTTGCAGACGCTGCTGCCAGAAGTCGGCATCGATGGGTTCGTCCTCGAAACTCAGCACCCTGACGGCTATGCTGCCTATCTGCCAGTGGCCCGTGGCTATGAACTCGCCCTCGGAGGTATAGACCTTCACGAGGTCACCTTCCACGAGGTCGCCCTCGGTATGATGGATGGCTCCGGAGAAGACCCAGGGATGGAAGCGCAGAAGGCTTTCCTCTTTGCCTCTCTTCAAGTATAAGTTACTCATATTCTGATGTTAAGTAGTTAATTCTTCCAGTTGTTGTTTTATGCACGCAAATCCTCGTCTTCTACCTCATCGACACGATCCAGGACGTAGTCACCCGTCTGTTCCAGGCGATGCAGTTCCTCGTACATCCGTACGCAGGCCCAGGCATCGGTGGCGGCATAGCGCTGCTGTTTCTCGTTGAGCGAGTCGGCCTCCCAGTTGGTGAGCCGCTGCGACTTGCTTATTTTCTGCCCGAAGATGTTGGCATAGAGTTTCTGCAGACTCATATCCTCGATGCCAAACTTCTTCACGTACTGCTGAAGTTCCACGAACGTCCCGGGCTTGAACTCCTTGCGGCGGCACAGCTGATGAAGGTCATCCTGCCAGGAGAGGCCCACCTTGACCACCCGCTTGTCGGCCAGCAGACGTATCACGCTGTCGGGCATGCCGATGCGGTTCAGACGGAAGAGGAAACACGTATCTGCCGTGCTGACCTGCAGCAGTGCCACCTGGTTCATGCCCTTTCCCTTCTGGAAACTTGGTTTAGTTTCGGTGTCCATACCCAGTACGGGTTGGGTGAGGAGGTAGGCTACGGCCTTGTCGGCCTCTGCCTCGCTGATGAGGGTGACGATGCGTCCCTCGAACTGTGTCACGGGCAGTTGCTGGAGGGTTTCCTTGTCGAATTTATTCTTCAGTATCTTCATCATTTTCATCTACTTTTATGGCATACGCGATGTGGTGCAGGCGGGCCATGGCATCCACAAGGCTCTGTCCCCAGTACAACTCAAAACTATCCACCAACTGCCAGAGGGCATCCTGGATGCAGTCCTCCAGTCCTCCCTGGCAGGTAGCCAGGAAGTTGCGCACGGGTTGATAGACATCGGCCAGGTGCTCCGAGATGCGTTTCCACTGTGTTTCGTCCGTCTGCAGCATCTCGCCATAGACCACGTCGAGGTACTCGTCCTCGTTGCCCAGCACGGAG
The DNA here is from genome assembly GCA_945787235.1 of uncultured Prevotellaceae bacterium. Lineage (GTDB taxonomy): Bacteria > Bacteroidota > Bacteroidia > Bacteroidales > Bacteroidaceae > Physcousia. The sequence goes on along the minus strand of CALZGT010000194.1, from coordinate 2,265 downwards.
GCCAAGGAACCACGTACGTATTCATAGTCCTGCTCCGTGACCTGTTCATCGGGCAGGAAGGTGCCGTCGCCCTCTATCCTGGGCAGGAGCTGGGCCTTGAGATAAAGCAAGGGGGTGAGTTTGAGAAGGGTGGCACAGAGGTCCTTGCGGGACTGTCCTTCGCTCTGTTCGAGCAGGGCGCAGTACTGCACGGCCACCTGCGTGAATTCAAGCACGTCGTGCTGACAGAGGATGCTATCGGATGAGTTTGTCATGAGGTTGAATGGTTCGTTTTTGCCTTTTTGAATGACAAAGTTACAAAAAGTTTCCATAAAACACCGCCTAATCCATTTTTTTTTGCTAATTTTGTGCGCTTAACAAGAAAATACGTCCTATGGCTACCTCAAATACTGACAAGAAAAAGACGTCTGCTGCCAAGAAAACCGCCGCAGGCACCACCCGCAAGACGACGGGTACACGTTCCAAGACAGGCTCGGCAAAGCTTTCTTCCGACTTTGCGGAAGAGGAACAGACGCACCGCAAGGAGTATTTCTGCTTTGGCGGGGGTGCGCTCCTCAGCCTCTTTGCCATCTTTGCCTTCCTGGCCATCATCAGCTACATGTTCACGGGTACCGATGACCTGCTCTTTGTTGCCGGGTCGAGCGAACGGAGTGGCAATTTCATGGGTAATATCGGGGCTTACGTGGCCCATTTCCTCGTGAACCGTTGCTTCGGCTATGCTTCTGTGTTCCTTACCATATTCCTCTTTGCGGCGGGTCTGCGTATCATGTTCGTGGGGGACAGAAACCCGGAGCAAAAGACGCAGGACTCACTGTCCCAGGAAAAAGAGAAGGAGAACGGCGAAGGGGGCAGTAACGAGCATGAGAACCCCATCTTCAAGATACGTCTCTGGAAGTGGTTCGTGAACTGCGGAATCCTCACCATCTGGATTTCCGTCTTCGTGGCGGGCATCACGCTCGACCTCATGGACCAGTCGCTTGTCATCAAACCCGGCGGAGTCATCGGGGAAGGATGGGTGCAGCTCATGGATGTCAACGTAGGAAAACTGTTCCGCTACATCATCCTGGCCGTCATTGCCATCGCGTACCTCTGTTATCTGAGCAGCGAAACGATACACATCATCCGCAAGATGGTGCGCAAGCCTGTGGAAATCATCCACGACAAGGTGACGCACTCCGACACGACAGAGGATAGCACAGAGGCTCAGCCTGCCACGACCCTCATTGACCCTGAAACGGGCGAGGTGATTGCGGCTGCCGATGCAGAACCGATCCTCGTAGATAAGGAGACGGGAGAGATTCTCAACCCCGGAGACAATCTCGAGGAACTGACCTGGGAGTTCCGTGGCGGGGAGGATGGTCCTGACCACCCCGAACCGGCTGACATCCCCCTGGCTTCGGCCATCGACAAGGATACGGCTACCACCATCGTGTTCACCGTGGAGGGGGACAAGGGGAATGGTGAGGAGCAGGGTGCCTCTGAGACTCAGGCGCCGCTCGACGATGAGATGTTCGGAGTTTCCACGGGTGTGGAGGAGGAAAAGGCGGACAGCAACGTGGCCCTGCCCCAGGAGAACACACCCGCTGCGGAGGAGAATGCCGAGATGCAGATTACCATAGGCAAGGAAAACGAAACGGCAGAACTGACCGAAGAAGGTGCCTTGGAACCCTATGACCCGAAACTGGACCTGAGTCAGTATCACTACCCCACCCTGGATCTCCTCAAGCACTATGACATCGACACGAGGGCCATCGACATGGAGGAGCAGAACCAGAACAAGAACAAGATCATCACGGTGCTCCGTAACTTCGGTGTGGAGATCTCGAGCATCAAGGCTACGGTGGGTCCCACCATCACGCTCTATGAGATAACGCCGGCTCCGGGTGTGCGCATCGGAAAGATTCGTAACCTGGAGGATGACATCGCCCTGAGTCTGGCGGCCCTGGGCATCCGTATCATCGCTCCCATCCCCGGCAAGGGTACAATAGGTATCGAGGTGCCCAATGCCAAACCGCAGATTGTCTCCATGGAGAGTGTCATCAACTCGAAGAAGTTCCAGGAGTCGGAGATGGAACTGCCCATGGCACTGGGAAAGACCATCACGAACGAGATCTTCATGGCTGACCTGGCCAAGATGCCTCACCTCCTCGTGGCGGGCGCCACAGGACAGGGTAAGTCGGTGGGTCTGAATGCCATTATCACCTCACTGCTCTACAAGAAGCATCCGGCGGAACTGAAACTGGTCATGGTGGACCCCAAGAAGGT
>CALZGT010000193.1 GCA_945787235.1 uncultured Prevotellaceae bacterium | reverse complement strand
AGGTAGGACTTGGTGAGGCAGGCCCGGTCGGCGAGGTCTTCCACGGTGATGCTCCGGCTGATGTGCGCCTGGACGTAGTCAAGGACGGTGGCTATGCGGCTGTCCTCGACGAGGGCTTTGGGACGGGCATGCTTGAGGAAGTAGGAGAGGAGAATCTCCACCATGCCATGCAACTGCATGCGCTCGAAGGCTTCCATGCGCAGATAGGCCTGGGCATAGTCCCTGTAGGCCTGGTGGTTGAGGAAGGCCTCGGCATCACGCGAGGGGAGGTTGAGCTGCGGATAGAGCATGCAATAGTGTTCGAAGAGCAGGCGCGCCCCCTCATTGGCATTGACCTCGTAGGGAAAGTCATACAGGTCGTAGAGGCTGGCTTTCTCCAGTTCGGGCTGGTAGATGAAGAGATAGTAGAACTCCAGTCCGGGCTCGCACTCGTAGGCATGGGGCGTGTAGCCGGGCAGCATATACATGTGGCCGGCCGTGAGATGCACGTCGGTGTCTTCGAGATGAAGCACGGCCTCACCGCTCCTGATGTAGAAGAGACGGACAAAGGGTGAGGAGATGTCGTGGTTGGTCCATCGGTGAACGGTCCTGGCATACCCGAGTGTGAGTACGATAAAGTCATCCATGGGGGAATAAGGTGTTGGTTCAAAGGGACGTTGATCCAAAGGGGGATGGCTCAGTAGGGTCAGTGGCTGGCGATGTATGCGTCGAGGGTGTCGATGACCAACCGGTAACTGGTTTCGAGGGCAGAGACCAGCTGTGGGTCGGCAGGCGTCACCTGGTCGCGCATGAGTTCGGTAAGGGCCGAGGCATCCTGCTGCAGACGGGTGAAAGCCAGGTTGGCAGCCACACCCTTGAGCGTGTGGACGGCACGGAAGGCCTCGGGCAGGTTGCCTTCCTGCAGCTTGTCGCGCAGGAGCTGCATGGAGGGGTCGGCAGGGAAACGACGGATGAAACGGTCAATGAGGCTGTCATTCATCAGGCGGGTTTTGGCTTCTTCGTAGTTGCCACAGAGGGTGGCGTAACATTCTTGTAGTGTCATAGGATACAGGATTGTTGGTGATTATGGTTTTATATTAATATAATAATAAGGTGGAAATGACGGGAGGCGAGGGGGAACGACTGGCCATGAGGGGGAAACGACGGGGTGACGCCCCGCCGCACAAAACTCAGGTGGCTATCAAGGACTGGATGGTGCGGAGCAGGGTGGGAACGTCAATGGGCTTGGCCACATGAGCGTTCATGCCGGCACGCGCAGCTTCCTGCTTGTCTTCCTCGAAGGCGTTGGCCGTCATGGCGACAATGGGAATGCCCGACTTTGCCGCATCGGGAAGGGCACGGATGGCACGCGTGGCATCGTAGCCGTTCATGCGGGGCATCTGGATGTCCATGAGGATGAGGTCATAGGTGTGGGCAGGAGCCTTCGACAGCGTTTCCACGCAGGCCTGACCGTCTTCCACCCATTCCGTCTCGAAACCGGAAGCCTTGAGAATCTCCATGGCTATCTCGGCATTCAGTTCGTTGTCCTCAGCCAGCAGGATGCGGCAGGCATGCAGCTCCGGCCGCTTCTCGACCTTTTTCTCGGCAGGAGCCAGGAGACTTTCGTCAGCGATGCGGTGTGGGATGGTGAGGGTGAAGGTGGTACCCTTGCCCAGTTCGCTCTCAACAGAGATGGTGCCCTTCATCAATTCCACCAGACGTTTCACGATGCTCATGCCGAGGCCCGTACCCGCTATCTTGTTGTCGGTATAGGTGCGCTCGCGTGTGAAATCCTCGAAGAGGTGGGGAAGGTAGTCTGCGGACATGCCCACACCCGTGTCGGAGACGATGGTCTGCAATGTCGTGTAACCCTCGCGCGGATTGGGGAGCTCGCGGGTAATGATGCTGATGGTGCCGCCATAGGGTGTGTATTTATAAGCATTGCTGAAGAGGTTGAGATAAATCTCGCCCAGCTTCATCTGGTCGCAATAGACGGCACGGGTCTTGACGTCAGACTCCAGATGGAATGTGATGCCCTTCTTCTGCAGGAGGTCAGCATACAGGTCCTTGACCTCATGCAGCACCTCACCCAGCAGGTGGGGCTGCTCGTTGAGTTCCATCTTGCCGCTCTCGATGCGAGACATCTCTAGCACATTGTTGATGAGCCCCAGCAGGAAATGGCTGGAGGAACGAATCTTGCCCAGGTAGGAGGTACACTTCTCCCGGTCATCCATGTGCTGGGCCATGAGTTCCGCGTAACCAATGATGGCATTCATGGGGGTACGGATGTCGTGACTCATGTTGAAGAGGAAACGAGACTTGGCACGGCTCGCGCTGATGGCACGGACGTGGTTCTTGTGGCTCTTCAGCAGCAGATAGAAGAAGACAGCCAGCGTGACCACGAAAAAGACGATGAAAAAGCCATAGTTGGCACGAATGAAGTCGCGCAACGTAGAGACACGTGTCACATGGGAAAAGCGCGACAGAGAGGCGTGAATCTCACTCTCGTTCATGAAATGCGCCATGCGGCTGATGATGGAGTAGCGGATGGTGTTGCCGTCCTGCACGGCAAAGGAGAGGGGGATGGCACTGCCCGTGGCTACTGCCTTCAGGCCGAAATCCTCGATGTACTTGCTCAGGATGTTCAGGCGGTAGTTGCTCGTCAGCAGCAGGTCAGCCTTGTTCTGCGACACCCCTTTGAGGCAGGCTTCGGTGTTGGGAAAGGTCACGATGACCCAGTCAGGATACTGCTCCCGGACGAGCGAGAGGTAGTTGGGGTTGTTGGCATTGATGGCCACCCGCACCTGTCCATCCGTGTGGAAATTGTCCTTCTTGCGCATGACGGCCATCTCGGCAGAAAGGACGATGGGGTCGGTAGAAACCAGGTGAACGAGTTCAGCATCGAAAATGCCGATGCCACTGGGGAAGGCCGCATCAATCTCACCGCTATGCACGGCCTCGATGGCCTCATTGATGGTAGGAAAGGCACGGGCCTCCACCGACAACCCATATTGACCCAGCAACTCGTTGGCCTTGGCCACAAAGTCACTCAACAGACCGCTCACAGCCCCCGTCTCAGGGTCCCGGGCACAGAAAGGCAGGTAGTTGTCACGGTAGCCGATGACGAGCGGTCCATGCCGGCGAAGCCATTCTATCTCGCGGAAGGGCAGGTACTTGACGATGTTGCTCTGCTGGAAATAACGCTGGTGAAGGTGGGAGTTGTAATAGGGATTGTAGGAGAAAATCTGCTGCATGGCCCGGTCGAGTTCTGCCTTGAGGTCGGGCCGGTTCTTGTTGATGGCAAAGAAGATGTCGGAGAATCCGATATGTGCCACGGGAATACACTTGCTGGAGCTGATGTCATTGAAGGCATTGACCGAGGCCACGGCATCAAGTTTGTGTTCCTCAAGCATTTGCAGGTAATCCTGTTCGTTGAGGTTGCACTCCACGACCTGGGCCTCCAGGTTGTGCTCCTTCAGGAAACGGACGAGAAGCTGATGCTGGAAACTGTTTCGGTTGACTCCAATGCGCTTGCCGCGAAGCAGGTGTATGTCATCGATATATACCCGTCCGCTGTCTGCAAGGACGGAAATATAAAAATCCTCCTTGCTCATCTCGCGGGCAGAAAAGAGCATCTTATCGGCTCGTTCGGCGGTGAAGGACGTGTTAGAAAGCAGGTCTATCTCGCCTCGGATGAGTTTGTCCAAAAGGTCAGACCAGGTGCCCTCCACGTATTCGTATTTCCATCCCGTATTGGCGGCAATGCGTCGCTGGTATTCGTAGCCGTAGCCCGAACGGCGTCCTTGCTTATCGATGAGGTTGTAGGCAGAATCATACCAACCCACACGCACGATTTTCTCCTTGGCCCAGGAAGAAAGTCCAGAGAGGGCAAGGCAGCAGAAGAGGAGGGTGGTGAGGATATGGATGGGTTTGGAATGTGGTACTCCGTATTTCATGATATACTTGTATTGAGGCTTTTTAGGACACCGCCTTATGGCGGGCACTATGGCATAGTACCCCCACGATGTGGCGCGGATGGTTTTTAAATCACACAAAGTTACGTGTTTCCTGCCTAATCTCCAAAAAAAAACGTTAAATATCCCCAAAATAAGCAAGTAATGGTCAAAAAAAGCAGGAACAAAGTCTTTCGTTCCTGCTTTAGTAATGTTCAAAAAATAACTTCCTATGATTTTACTTCGTCACTTTTGCATCATCTTTTCGGTTATTTTTTGAGCATTACTTAATATTCGTTTTGCGCTTGCGCAAGGGCGCGCAAAATAGCGCGTGTGAGGCATTTACTTCTCAGCCATGACCTCGATTTCCACAAGTGCATTCTTGGGAAGGGTCTTTACGGCCACGGCAGAGCGGGCAG
>CALZGT010000192.1 GCA_945787235.1 uncultured Prevotellaceae bacterium | reverse complement strand
CCCGGGACCTCATGATTATGAATCATGCGCTCTAACCAGCTGAGCTACCCCGCCATCTCTCGTTTGCGGGTGCAAAGGTACTACATTTTTTTCGTTCCCGCAAGAAAATCCGCAAAAAAATCTCAAAAAAAGTACAAATATACAGAAAAGACAGGAATAAAGGGAACTTCACTATGGGCTATTGCACTTATTTTCGTACCTTTGCACCGTTTATTATTACGCACGCGCACATGAGAATATTCAAGAGGCTCGACCTTTATCTACTGAAAGCTTACTTGCAGTTGTTTGCAGGTACGTTTTTCATTTGCCTCTTCATCTTCCTGATGCAATACACATGGCGATGGATTAACGAGCTGGTCGGGAAAGGCCTTTCCTACGACGTGCTGGCACAGTTCTTCTGGTATGCCACCCTGACGCTCATCCCCATCTCCCTCCCACTGGCCATCCTGCTGGCAGCCCTCATCACTTTCGGTAATTTCGGCGAGCGCCTGGAACTGCTTTCCATGAAGGCGGCCGGCATCTCACTGCTCCGCATCATCCGTCCCATCTTTCTCTTTGTGGCAGTCCTGTGCGTGGGTAGCTATTATTTCCAGAACAAGGTGACCCCCAAGGCCACCATGGAACTGGGTGCATTGGTATATAGCATGAAGCAGAAGTCTCCGGAACTGGAGATTCCCGAAGGCATCTTCTACAACGAGATTCCGGGATATAACCTTTACGTAGAGAAGAAGGACCTGAAGACGGGTATGCTCTACGGCATCATGATATACAGCATGTCGAACGGATACGAAGATGCACAAATCGTACTGGCTGACTCGGGACGCATGCAGAGCACCGCCGACCGCATGCACCTGAAACTCACCCTGTGGGGCGGCGAACGCTTCCAGAACCTGAGTTCACAGGGAGGACAGATGATGCGAGCCAATGTTCCTTATATGCGCGAGACCTTCCAGAAGGAGGTTGACCTCATCTCCTTCAACGGCAATTTCGATGTCATGGACGCCTCTCTCTTCTCGGGCAATGCAGAGACCAAGGACATCGGTGCCATCCAGCAAGGCATCGACTCGCTCACCCACCACATAGACAGCGTAGGACACGCCATCTATGCCGCTGCCCTGCAGTCACAGATGACCCGCAACCTGCCCACGGCCTGCAAGGACTCGGCCAAGATAGTAGCCTCGGTTGCCACACAGCAACCCTTCGACTCCCTCATGGCCAGACTTTCCGATGCACAACGGCAGGAAATCTGGCGCAATGCCAGCAACCGCACCCGCCAGCTCCAGAATGACTACGAGTTCCGGGCCATGACCCAGGCAGACAGCCACACGGCGCTCCGCAAGCACCATGTGGAATGGCACCGGAAATACACGCTCTCGCTGGCCTGCCTCGTCTTCTTCTTCATCGGAGCACCCCTGGGAGCCATCATACGCAAGGGCGGACTGGGTATGCCCGTCGTGGTGAGCGTATTGATTTTCATCTTCTACTACATCATCAACGTCAGTGGCGAGAAGATGGCCAAACAAGGAGCCTGGGACATCACCTTCGGCATGTGGCTCAGCAGCATGATACTGATTCCCATCGGCATGTTCCTCACCTACAAGTCAAACATCGACTCTACCCTGTTCAACATCGAGGGTTACACACTTCCCCTCAAGAATCTGTGGAACAAGATAAAGAGCCTCAGAAAAAACAGGCAGACAGAGACAACCACAGAACCAATCACTGAACCAACCATCGAGCCAACTACAGAACCAATCACTGAACCCTAATACAACGAGACATAATGAACAATCTGAAGCATATCGAGGAAGCCATCGAGGACTTCCGACAAGGCAAGTTCGTCATCGTGGTGGATGACGAAGACCGAGAGAACGAAGGCGACTTCATCACGGCAGCAGAGACCATCACTCCCGAGAAGGTGAATTTCATGCTGCGTGAAGGACGTGGTGTACTCTGTGCGCCCATCACCATCAGCAGGGCACGTGAACTGGAACTGCCCCATCAGGTCGAGGAGAACACCTCGATGCTGGGTACTCCCTTCACCGTCACGGTAGATCTGCTGGAGGGATGCACCACGGGAGTCAGTGCCCATGACCGTGCTGCCACCATCCGCGCCCTGGCAGATCCCAACATCAAACCCTCATCCTTTGGCAAGCCGGGACACATCAACCCCCTCTACGCACAGGACAAGGGTGTACTGCGTCGTGCAGGACACACGGAGGCGGCCATCGACCTGGCCCGCCTGGCAGGCATGAACCCCGCAGCAGCCCTCATCGAGATACTGAATCCTGACGGCACCATGGCACGCATGCCGCAACTGCGTGAGGTGGCCGCCAGGCATGGCATGCGCATCATTGCCATCAAGGACCTCATTGCCTACCGACTGCAACTGGAATCGTTGGTAGAGCGAGGTGAAGAGGCAGACCTCCCCACCGAGTACGGACACTTCCGCATCATACCCTTCCGCCAGAAGTCTAACGGACTGGAGCACATCGCCATCATCAAGGGCAGCTGGACACCCGAAGAACCCGTCTTGGTGCGCATGCACAGCAGTTGTGCTACAGGCGACATCTTTGGCAGCCAGCGTTGCGACTGCGGCGAACAGCTTCACCGGGCCATGCGTCAGATTGACGAGGCCGGCAAGGGTGCCGTGGTGTATCTGATGCAGGAGGGGCGCGGCATAGGACTGATGAACAAGATTGCGGCCTACAAACTGCAGGAAGAGGGAGATGACACCGTGGATGCCAACCTGCACCTGGGCTTCAAGGCCGATGAACGCGACTATGGTGTGGGAGCCCAGATTCTCCGCGAGCTGGGCATAGGAAAGATACGACTCATCAGCAACAACCCCGTAAAACGGGTAGGTCTGGAGGGCTATGGACTGGAGATTGTGGAGAACGTGCCCATGATCATCCCCCCCACCCCCTACAACAAACGCTACCTGGAGACCAAACGCCTCCGCATGGGGCATAAGCTATAAAGATACAAGAGTTCCAGAGAAGAAAAAACAACTAGACAACTAGAACAGCTAGAATAACTAGAACAACTAGAACAACTAGAATAGCTAGAACAACTAGAATAACTAGAATAAAAATATTATGGAATCATTATCAGAAAGACTGAACCGCCTGGCTCCCAGTGCCACTTTGGCCATGAGTCAGCGCAGCAGTGAGTTGAAGGCCCAGGGGGTCGATGTCATCAACCTGAGTGTCGGTGAACCCGACTTCAACACCCCCGACCACATCAAGGCAGCAGCCATCAAGGCTGTAGAGGACAACTGGAGCCGCTATTCGCCCGTGCCTGGCTACCCTGAACTGAAGAAAGCCATCGTCAACAAACTGAAGAACGAAAACAACCTCGACTACACGCCGGCCCAGATTCTGTGCAGCAACGGTGCCAAGCAGAGTGTATGCAACACCATCATGGCCCTGGTCAACCCCGGCGACGAGGTCATCATCCCTGCTCCCTACTGGGTCAGCTACCCCCAGATGGTCCTGCTGGCCGAGGGTACGCCCGTCTTCGTAGAGGCCAAGATTGAGGCAGACTTCAAGATTACTCCTGAACAGTTGGAGGCTACCATCACGCCCAGGACACGTGCCATCATTCTCTGCTCACCCAGCAACCCCACCGGCTCTGTCTATAGCAAGGAGGAACTGGAGGCACTGAAGAACGTGCTGCTCAAGCACGAGCGTGTCATCGTCATCGCCGATGAAATCTATGAGCACATCAACTATGTGGGCGAGCACGCCTCCATGGCTCAGTTCCCTGACATCAAGGACCGTGTCGTCATCATCAATGGTGTGAGCAAGGCATACGCCATGACAGGATGGCGCATCGGATTCATCGCGGCTCCCGAATGGATTGTCAAGGGATGCAACAAACTCCAGGGTCAATATACCAGCGGCCCCTGCTCAGTGAGCCAGAAAGCGGCCGAAGCAGCCTTTGCCGGCGACCAGCAGTGCGTGGAGGACATGCGCCTAGCCTTTGAGCGCCGCAAGAACCTCATCGTACGTCTGGCCAAGGAGATTCCCGGCCTGGAGGTCAACGATCCGCAGGGTGCCTTCTATCTCTTCCCCAAGTGCAGCAGTTTCTTCGGCAAGAAGGACGGCGAACGTACCATCCACAACAGCACGGACCTGGCCATGTACCTGTTGGAGGTAGGTCATGTGGCTACTGTGGGAGGCGATGCCTTCGGTTCTCCCGAGTGCTTCCGCATGAGCTACGCCACCAGCGACGAGAACATCGTGGAGGCCATGAAGCGTATCAAGGAGACGCTGGCCAGACTGGCATAAGGTAGGTTCTATAAATTAGCTTTGAGGGGATTTTGCTCTATCTTCGAGCAGATTTCTTTGTAAGGGTGAAGCAGCATAGCG
>CALZGT010000191.1 GCA_945787235.1 uncultured Prevotellaceae bacterium | reverse complement strand
GAACCAAATAATTGCACTTTCTATGCTTATAATATCACTATTTATGCAAATAAATACAAAAAAGTGGTAAGATTCTTGATGGTTTTTGAGTAAATTGGTAATTTTGCAGATGACATTGACTTACTAACCAAATCACTAAATAACCTAATTTATCCATGCTTATGAAAAATGTTACACGCACAGCAAAATGCCTGCTCGGCATGATGATGCTACTCTTCGGCACACACGCCTACGCACAAGAAAGTATTAAGGTGGAAGGAGCCGACATCGTGGTGGCCAACGTACAGACAGTACAGGCAGAAGACGTATCGGGAGTGGCCTACAGCGGACTGACAGCCGACTTTGACACCACAGCCGTCAACACGGCACTGGGCATCGACTCCATAGCCATGGCCGCAGCCTACATCGTGAACCCAAGTACCTGGGAGGCCGTGGAAAACACTACCGACGGATGGCGCAACGGTGCAGGAGATGCCTGCGGATGGGGAGAAATCACGGAAGAGACACGCGGCTACTGCGTGAAGATTTCGGTACCTTCCTCAGGACAGATAGATTACCTGGGTGCCCACCCCAATGGGGTGTGGAACGAGGGTGACACCTTCACTGCCTACTGGGGCTTCGTGGCCAACGAGAAGGCTTCGCTGGTCAAGGTGGAGGTGACCTTTGCACCGGGCACACCCGAAGTAGAACTGCCTACACCCGAAACCGTCATTGCCAACCTGCAACTGGTAGGTGAGGCCGCCGTGAGCCACGAAAGATACTATACGCAGGGTTACGATGCCAGTCCAGTGGCCGTGGTGATACCGACACTGGCTGAGCAACTGGGCATTGAGAAGGAGGCCCTGGCACAAGCTTTTGCCAACATGGTGTATATCGAGCAGAGGGATGCAGAAGGCTATGCCTCGGGTACGCTGGATCTGCTGAGTGTCACCGATGGATGGACCTACAAGGCTTGGGACAAGGAAACCAACGAGGAAACGAACGACCTGATAGGAGGCACGTATGGACAAGGATGCCAAGTATATCTGCAGCAGATGGCATATGCCGCTGGCAGCGACAGCGTGAGCTTCGTCATGGGACAGATGCCCAGTATCATGGCCAAGGATGAAAGCCGCCAGGCCAAACTCTACGTAGTATATGGACAGAAGGCCTTTGTCATCAACTACAGCGTGAAGTTCGTGGAGCCTGCTTACAACGGAGTGGAGAGCATGACCAAGGTGGGTGAACAGACCATCACCCTGGAGCAGCAGCCCACCAATGACTACAGTGCCGTAAGCTTCACCCTCGACCTCGACCAGATTGTCACGCTCCTGGGAGCTCCCAGTGACTCGAATGTGCAGATGAATGGTCTGATGGACAACGGAGGATTGAGCGCAGATCACACAGCCAACAACGGAGGATGGTGGCTCACGGCTACCGGTGCCGTGACAGGATATGGCAACAACTCTGCCTTCTTTATCGAGCCCATAGAGAACAACGTATGGAGAACCTTCAACGTGGGACAGTTCCCCGACCTGGCCAAGGGAGGCGAGACCTACACAGCCAAGCTGTACCTCATCTACGGAGAGAACTACTACGAACTGACCGTGAACTTAAACATTACGGAGAAGGAGCAGGAAGACTTCAGCGCACTGCACGTGGTGGCAGAACGTACCCTGAATATCAACCAGCTTCCTAATAATGACTACGTTTGGAGCGAGAGCGTACAGATTCCCGACGAGTTACTCATCGAGACCATCGGCACGGCCGCACCGACCCTCTTAGGTCTGGCCAAGGAGAGCACCGAGGAGAATCCCATTTACTCGAAGGAGTATAGTTGTGACCCCAAGCCCGGTTTCTGGCTGACGGCTGAAGGTAAGGTGACGACATGGGGCGACTCCAGCCACTGGGGTATGTCCATCGTGTATGAACAGCCCGACGATGCCCTGGCTATCAACTGCATCCAGTTCCCCGGTCTTTCACAGGTGGGCAGCTCGTACGCTGGTACCTTCTTCCTTGCCAATCCTGAGGACGGTGCCATGCTGAAGGTCAACCTCCACTACAACATCGTGGAGAGTCTGGAGGACTTCGAGACGGTTGGAATTGACACCCTCGTGGTGAAGGTAAGCGGCGAGGAGGCTGTGGCACAGATAAACCTCGCACAGGTGGCTGAAATGCTGGGCTACGAAAGTGAAGAAGCCCTCATGGTCGATGATTATGCACTGCGCGCCCTGACCGCCAACGGAGTGTATGCCGATGGAGTGAAGGCTACCAACGGAATCATGATAGACGAAGAGGGCTTCTGCGTGGCAGAAGGAACCATGGGCATCTGTTTCGATGCCGGACAACTCTTCGTCTATAACAACGGGGAGGAACCCACCCAGTGGAAGGCCAACGTGGAACTCTGCTTCGAGAAAGACGGAAAGCGTTACCTCATCCACCTCGTACTGGCCAGTGCAGACATCTACGAGGAGGTGGTAGGCGTAAAGGCCACATACGCCCCACAGCAGACCGGACGCATCTACGACCTCCAGGGACGTGAGGTGAAGGCCGTACAGAAGGGCATCTACGTGAAGAACGGCATGAAGTATCTCAAGTGAGCATGCCTCATACGACATAACACATAATACAAAGGAGGTAGGGCATCGCGCACACCACGGGGCCTGCCTCCTTTTATCATCATTCCGAACGAGAACATGAGAAAGTTATTCTGCATCCTGTGCCTCCTGCCCTCCCTGGCCATGGCACAGACCACCAAACAGAAAGTGCTCTACATGAAGGTGGAGCGCAGCATGGGAACCACCACGGCACGGCTGGAGGGAAAGGAGGACTTCCTCGGCCCCATCTACCATACTGACACACAAAAACTATTCATCAACGGGGCTTATCGCTCGCTGAGCACCATCAAGGGCATACGCTTTGAGATAAAGACTGAGGAGGTGGCAGATGGGATTGTCCAGGTACAAGAAGAGGGTACAGAGGAAAGTGCCTCGCGTACGGTCTTCGACTTGAGCGGGCGTCCGGTAGAGGAACGCTCCCTGCAGCGAGGGATATATATAATAGGTAAGAAGAAATATATAAAGAAGTAAGGACTAACCATGAAAAGATACATCCTGGCCACCCTGCTGGCCACAAGCGTCACGATTCCCTGTATGGCGCAGGACTCACTCTGGGTGAAGTACGACAACCGCTTCAAGGCCAACCGCTTCGTGACGAGCATCGCCGACTACGACTCGATAGAGTTCCGAGCTTCCACCAACACCACTCCCGTACCCATCCTGCGACGCCATAAAGACGGTACGTACAAGGACTACCGCCTCACGGGTATGACGGATGCAGCGGACGGCCCATCGCTCGTCATCGGCGACCCTGGGCTCATCGCATGGAAACCCACCACCAGCGATGCAGACTACAACAACGACTACATGAAGGACACCAACCGCTGGTGCTTCAAACACAGCAGGGAATCGGACCATTTCATCGTGTTCTGGGACAAGACATTCGGGGAAATCACCTCGACCGGGAAGGTGACGGGACAGGTAAGCCGGTTGACCGTTGATATCAACGACTTGCTGAAAAAGGCGGAGAAGTTCTACGCCACGAACATCGAGAAGCTGGGTATGTGCAACCTCACCGCCAAGTCGCAGTTGAACACCTACAAGATGTCTATCTACCTGCTCGACATAGCGGACTGGCTGGCCACGGGCTCAGGCAACGACAACACCATCGGTACGCTTTGGGTGAGCCCCAGCACCTGTCAGCCAGTGGGTAGCACCATAGCCCACGAGATAGGCCATTCGTTCCAGTACCAGACGTACTGCGACAACATCCTCAGGGGCAAGGCGAACGACTTCCGTTCGGGATTCCGCTACGGCTACCCGGGCAGCAACGGGGGATGTGGCTTCTGGGAACAGTGTGCCCAGTGGCAGGCACACCAGGACTACCCGCGAGAGGCCATCGAGAGTTACCACTTCGACGTGTGGATGAGGAATTGTCACCGCCACTTCGAACATGAATGGATGCGCTACGCCAGCTACTACCTGCACTACTATTGGACGGAGAAGTACGGACAGGATGCCGTGGGACGGCTGTGGAACGAAAGCAAGTACCCGGAGGATGCCTCACAGGCTTACCTGCGCATCTTCTGCCAGAATGACTATGAGGAACTGTGCAGGCAGTATTTCGAGTATGCGCAGCGCACGGCTACCTTCGACTTCGACCCCATCAGGCCCTATGCAGGGACGAAATACAACAGTTACAGCACCACGCTCTATGACCTGGGCGAAGGATGGAAGCAGGTGGCCTACGCCAAGTGTCCTCAACCCACGGGATTCAACGTCATCCCCTACCCCAACACCACAACGGGACGTGAGGTCAAGGTGACGCTGCAGGCTCTGGCGGCAGGAAGCACACTGGCAGAAGGGGATCCCGGCATCATAGTGGATGGGG
>CALZGT010000190.1 GCA_945787235.1 uncultured Prevotellaceae bacterium | reverse complement strand
AGGTCATCAACAATCTTGATGAGTTCAAGCGTCTCAGCCACGCCATCATTGCCAACCGCTTCGATGAATGCCTGAACGATGTAGAGGACAAGGTTTATACACGCGACATCTTCCGCCGCGACTGATACTCTCCCACCAATTCCTTTTTCAGAGAAGATATACTTCCCCTCCCGGAGAAGTATATCTTCTTTTTGTGTAGAAGTATATTTCCTGTCCTTTGACTTTTTTCCTCCGTCACAAGTCCATCTGCTTCCAGCAGACCCTCCTCTTCCACCTCATTGCCGCGCAGGACGAGTGAGGGCAGACCCCCCTCTGCTACACCTGCAGCACTTCATCCACTCCGTGTATCTGGTAGATGTGCTTTTTGGCGAGCAGCATCTCCTTGACGGAATGTACGAAGAAGGTGATGCGCATATCTACTATGTCATCCGTAGTGGTTGTTGTCACCGAGTCAATGTTCAGTCCCAGCACGTTGGAGATGTGGTCTATCATATCCACCAGCAGGTGATAGCGGTCGATGGCCTTGATGCTGAAGGTAATGGGATAACTCTTCTCCGGTGATTCCTCCATGGTCACGGCATGCACGTTGTCTCCATACTTGGAGGCCAGGAGAATGGCCTGCCGGCAACTGCGTCGGTGGATGATGACGCGGTGTTCTGCATCCTCGATACCGATGAGGTCGCCTCCCGGCAAGGGCAGACAGACGGGGCAGCGCAGTTCCGTGGTATTGTCCTGGCGGTCCAGCCATCGCTTGATTTCCGTCTTGGCAAAATAGGTACTGGTATGCTCCAGCCAGTCGGCCTTGGGATGAGCCTGAAGGTCGGTGCTTATCACCACGCAATCGCCCCGCTTGAGTACCGTCTTGATGCTGGACAGTTTGCCGTTGATGTGGGCATAGCGCGCGTGCAGGCCGTAGTCCGCCCCCAGTTTGAAGGCAAAGTCGAGGGCTGTGCTTCCTTTGGGCAGAATGATGCTCTGTCCACCCGGGGTGAAGACCAGTACGTCGTCATAGTAGAGCGAGGTGGAAATCTTCTCCAGCAGGTTGTCATCCTGCCCCTGCTTGGCAATGTCGCGCAGCACACTGCGGAAACGCTTGATCCAGGCCCCGATGTTGTCGCCTATCTCTGCCATGCAGCCCACCTTGCTCGTTTCCACCATGCGTTGGGAACAAATCTGCACATCCTCCCACACGCCCGTCTGGCTCAGCAGCATGAGGCGCAGGCAGCGGTAACTATTCTCCTTGGCCTGGTCGATGAGGTTCTGGAACGTACCTGGTTTCTCCTTGAAATAGTCCGTAAGCAGCGAGTAGATGCGGATGCACACGGACTTCTCGCCCATGGGGATGCGCGACCGGGTGTAGGTGATGCGCACGTAGTAGCGGTTCTCCACGTGTCCGTAATCTACCTGTTCCTGCTGCATGCGCCGCCAAATGGAGTAGGGGCGACGGTAATAGACCTCGGCCCGTGCCTCTATGCCGTTATTCTGCAGCACGTACTCTATGCGGTTGGTGAAAGCCTTCAGCCGTTCGGCATCATGCTGGCGGTCCAGCTCTATCCAGCGTTCCAGGTCATTGTATTCCAGTTCGCAGCGGTACTTGAAGGACAGGTTCTCCAGGTCACTCTTCACGTCGATGAGTCCCAGTCGGTTGGCCAGGGGAGCATAGAAGGCATCCGTCTCCCCGGCTATCTTCATCTGCTTGTCGGGTCTCATGCTCTCCAGCGTCCGCATGTTGTGCAGGCGGTCCGCAATCTTCACCATGAGGGCCCGGATGTCGTAGTGCAGCGAGTTGAGCAGCTGGCGGTAGTTATCCACCTGCTTCGTCGTGTCGTAGTGGTCCTTCTTCTTCTTGGTCACCACATCCACCAGGAATGCCACATCGTCGCCGAAGCGCAGACGGATGTCCTCCAGGGTATAATCCGTGTCCTCCACCACATCGTGCAGGAAGGCCGTGATGACACAGTTGGCATCCAGGCGCATCTCCTCCGCGGCGATGAGTGCCACGGCGATGGGGTGCAGTATATAGGGTTCACCACTCTTCCTCCGTTGCTTGCTGTGGGCCTCTTCGGCCAGTGCAAAAGCATCATGGAGACGCTTCATGTCTTTCTCGTTACATCGTGTCTGCATGGCAGCAAACACACGCTCTACATTCTCTCTGACGGCATCCATAATCAGTGTATTCTCTAAGGGTAGTTAGTTTCTTGGGCAAAATTACGAAAAAAATGTTAAATGATAGATGAAGAACAAAGTATTTTTTCTAACTTTGCACGTAAATTGTCACTGAGAAGCACAATTAGCCTGCTTTGAATAATAAAACTAACGTATGGCACAGACTAAAGTATTCCATCTGGAGATGGATGGCGAGCATTATTATTTCGGTTCCCCCAAGGCTATCTTCGACATCATGGGGGAGGAGAAGATGGGTATGAAGTACTCTTCGTTCCACAGTAACATCACCCTCTCACCGGGCGATGTGTATGTCAATCGTCGCAAGGGGTACATCATCCGTGTGGGTCTCCTCGGACAGGCCAAGACCCGTCGCGGCAACCGTTGGCAGGACATCATCAACCAGGGCATCCAGGCAGCCCTCAGGGAGCAGGGTCTGACCCAGGAAACGCCGGCCAGTGCGGAAGTTCCTTCTACGCCTGAACCAGAGGGCGCAGCGGCACCTGCTGAAATGCCCGTGGAGACGGCTCCAGTTACGGCCAAGTCCCGGGGCAAGAAGAAAGTACATGACAATCCCCAACAACTTACGCTGTTCTAACCTTATTCATTATTATATCCAAAACAAATTGAACATGAGAAGATTATTGTTAGCAGCCCTTTCATTGGTATGCTGCAGCCTGGGCTTGTCGGCCCAGTCCGAGATGTATGGTGGTGCCCAGAAGACCGAGGATTTCCTCTCGCAGAGCAAACAGTTTGCCACCACGCCCGACCCCAATTTCTGGCTCTTCATCTGTGTGGGGCAGTCGAACATGGAAGGAGCTGCCACGCCCGAGGAACAGGACTATGACTGGGACAACAACCGTTTCCAGGTGATGGCCGCCGTAGATTTCCCTGCCCAGACGGGTCGCCACAAGGGTGAGGGGCGCAAGAAGTACCAGTGGTACACCGCCACACCTCCCCTGTGCCGTGCCTTTTCTGGCCTGACCCCCGCAGACTACTTCGGACGTACCCTGGTGGAGAACCTTCCCGACAGCATCCGCATCGGTGTCATCCATGTAGCCATCGGTGGTTGCAAGATAGAGCACCTCTTCAAGGAATACGACCCTCAGACGGTGACACGTGAGGCCAACTGGTTCCAGGGCATCATGCGCGACTACGACTACCTTCCCTATACGCGTGTCCTGGAGTGTGCCCTCCGTGCCAGCCATCAGGGTGTCTTCAAGGGCATCCTGCTGCATCAGGGTTGCAGTAACAGCGGTGACGCCAAGTGGCCTGCCAAGGTCAACAAGCTCTACCAGGACCTGCTCGCAGACCTCAGGATAGAGGCCAAGAACGTGCCCCTGCTGGCCGGTGAGGTGGTACACAGCGATGTAGGTGGCGTGTGCGGTGGCATGAATCCCATCATCCAGACCCTTCCCCAGACCATTCCTACCTCCGTGGTCATTCCCAGTTCAGGAGTTCCCTGTGGTCCCGACCACCTGCATTTCTCTGCCGAAGGCTACCGTGAGATGGGCCGCCGCTATGCCGCTGCCTTCATGGCGTACAAGGGGCTGAAGAAAACCGTGCCTGCAGCTGAACCGGCACCTGCCAAGACAGTCAAGAAAACCAAGAAAACCAAGAAATGACCTCCGCGCTCCCCCGCACGACATGGAAATTCTCAAACAGATAGCCCTGGGACTCTTCGGCATACTGCCGGGTAACTACAGCGGCATCACACACATAGCAGCAGATACCTACGCCGTGGTCAACGACAAGGACACCACGGACGGGTTTCTGCTGCTGGAATTATCTCTCGATCCACAGACTGGAAAGGTAAGGCAGGCCGCCATGAAGGAACCCCTTGGCATGGCCCAGCGCAGAAACCGGGGGGAAGGCACGTCGCGTGACTGTGAGGGCATTGCCTATTGTCCTGACACGCAGACTCTCTTCGTCTCAGGTGAGGCCGACCAGCGTGTGGTGGAATACACCCTTGAGGGCGTACCCACAGGACGCGAACTCCGTGTCCCTCTTCTGCTGCAGCAGGAAAGCATCCGTTCCAACCAGGGTTTCGAGGCTCTCTGCTACGAGTCCTCCTCCCGTCTCCTCTGGACGGTCACCGAATCCACCCTGCCGCAGGATGGTGCCTCGGCTTCCCTGCAGCACAAGGATGTCCGTAACAGGCTTCGCCTCACCTCCTTTGCCCTCGACATGCAGCCACAGGCACAGTATGCCTACCAGATGGACCTGCCCACCGTACGCAGCAGCAAGGGTGGATATGCCTTGGGAGT
>CALZGT010000189.1 GCA_945787235.1 uncultured Prevotellaceae bacterium | reverse complement strand
AGGAGGTCGTCACGTCCCTCATACCGCTGCATGAGGGAATCGAGGACGGACACCCGGGCATCGTGCCTGAGCTGCATGAGGGAGCGCAGCATGGCGTAATCTTCGGTAATCACATCGTAGCGTATGCGGTCGGGGCTGATGCCGAAGGAACTGAGGAGGGCATCCAAGGAGGCACGCCGTCCCTGGGCCAACCTACGGTTGTTGGGAGTAGATCCCTCGGGTGAGGCAGCGGCTCGTCCGAGAACGATACCTCTGTCTCCCAGCGATTGCAGGGTAGGAATCAGGGTGTCCGTTATCCACCTCCTGTCACCTTCATTGATGTCTATCTTATCTACAATGAAATGTATGGGTCGTGAGTTGCGGATAAAAAGGCTGTCGGTTGTCCTTACCTGGGCAGCTATCTGCAGCACGCATCCCATAACCATTGTAAGAATCGCTATGATGTGTCGCACTTTTTTAACTTTTTGAACAACTTTTGCATTAATGTCTTTCTTTGTGTCCACCCTGGGTGCATTATCCTGACATAGTGACCAGGGAAGGGCAAATGTTCAGATCAAAATGTTGTTTTCCAATCGGATTAGCGGTTAGTTTCGAGCATTTATCTTGATGCAAAATTAGCAAATACTCAGAAAACGAGCAAATATTTTTCGTTTTTTTTATCCCAAAAAGCAAAAAAACGAATGGGGGGGGGTAAAACGAGGGATAAATGCAGGAAAATGCAAGAAAAACGAGCAGTAAGGACACAAAGGAAGCCCCGCAAGGGCAAAAGGGCACAGGGAAGCTGTATGGCACTTTTGTCCTTGCAGGGCGTAATATTGTAGATAGGAATGTGGGTGAGACACCCACACTCCAGCCTACCTGAATCAAAGAGCGAAGGGATTCTCGCCGGGATAGAGCTGACCGGCGGGAAGAGGCGTGTTGATGTCCTCTACGCCGAGCAGACGCAGTGACTCGAAGAGAATCTTGCCCACATGCTTGAAGGCGTATGCACCGTGGTGGGGGAAGCGCTTGCCCACGAGGACGTGACGGTAGAAGCGTGCAAAGCCGGGGATGGCGGCAATGCCGATACCACCGAAGGAGCAGGGATCGATGTCGAGGAACTCACCCTGGGCGATGTAGCTGACGAGCTTGGAGTCGCTGTTGGACTGCAGACGGAACATCGTGGTGGGACTGGCCTTGATCTGGCCTTCGAGGGTACCCTTGGTGATGTCGGGACTCATCAGGCGGGCCTGGATGAGCTGGTACTTGATGGAGCAGCTCTTCATGCAGCTGGAGCAGGTGTTACCGCAGTGGAAGCCCATGTAGAGGTCCTGCTTGGTGGCTCCGGCCAGGTTGGCACCACAGGGAATGACGTCATCGGGCACACTGTTGTTGATGTCGAGCAGGGTGGCTGCCTCCTCAGAAGCACACTCGGCCATGAACTCAGACACGGCACCATAGAGATCGACCTCGCAGGCTACGGGAATGCCACGACCGGTGAGACGGCTGTTGACATAGCAGGGCTCGAACTCGAAGACGGGCTGCCAGGCGGGCCAGCACTTGTTGGCAAAGACAGCATAGTTGCAACCGCCCAGGTTGTTCTCGTACCAGTCCATGATGGCCAGCTCCAGCTGAGCCATCTTGTTGATGATCTCGGGATAGGTGTGACGCTCGCCCAGCTCAGCCTTCATGTCCTTGGCAATGGCCTCGATCTCGGCGGTACGGTTGGCTACCTTCTCATACTGGCACTTCATGTCCAGCTCTGAGTTCTCCTGCACCTCGACACCCAGGTCGTAGAGGGGCTGGATGGGAGCGTTGCAGGCGAAGAAGTCCATGGGACGGGGCCCGAAGCCGATGACCTTCAGACCCTTCACACCCAGTACCACGCGGGCGATGTGGCGGAAGTCTGCCAGTTCCTTGACAGCCTCGGCGGGGGTCACGTTGGGATATTCGGGGATATATACCTTCAGGCGACGCAGTCCTACGCTGTAGCTGAAGTTAAGCACACCGCACAGGGCATCACCGCGGTCACTGGCCAGGTTGGCCTTGCCTTCCTCCTTGGCAGCGAGCACCATGGCGGGACCCTGGAAACGCTGTACGAACATGGTGGTAGGACCTTCGGGACCGAAGTTACCGAGGAACATACATACGGCATTGATACCGTTCTCCTTGGCCCATGCCAGGGCCTTGAGGGTGTCCTTCTCGTTCTCGATGGTGACGGGGCAGTCATACACTTCGGGCAGACCTGCCTTCTTGACCTCTGCCATGAGGGCAGCTACACGTGCCTGAGTAAGGCTGATGGGGAAGCAGTCACGGCTGACGCCGATGATACCAAGCTTCACAATGGGTTGATTGATCATTGTCTTGTAGTGGATTAAATGGTTATTATAAAAATCTGGATTGTCTGTATAGTTCAGGCATGCAAAATTAACGAATTTTCATCATGCGGCCAACAATATGGCAGGAAAATGCACTCGTTGGGCAAAAAAATGCCTTTTTTGGCCGCTCTGCCACGCTTTCTGACCTTGGAATAGATACCTTGGCTCACTCAATGACGAGATTGCGGACGGTGGTTTCGGGAATGAGGTCGGCATGGAAGGCCTTCTTCCTGTCCCTGACACGGCTATCGAGGAACGAGAAACGGGAGAGGGCATACTTGTCGGAAAGCCCCACGTCGAAGAAGTTGCTGCACTCCACGTCCACGTCGCGGATGGTGACATCGTGGGCACGGGACAGGGGCATGTCTGGACGGTCGCCGGGCTTGAAGAACTGCGTCCAGGGCCGTACCACGAGGAAGGAACCGCAACTGCCCCTCAGATGCTCCAGACGGATGTACTCATAGTGCTGGGGGGTGTCAGGACGCATCTTGAGCCAGAGGACACGATGTGCCTTGTCGAAGGTGATGTGGCGGAGGATGACATTGCGGCTGTGCAGGGACTCTGACCCGATGGTGAGACAACCGTGCACCACACCGTAGCGGCAATGCTGCACGAGGATGCGGTGGTTGGGACCGTTCTCAGGAGCCTGGTCGGCCCAGGTGCCCTTGCCCCCCTTCAGCACCACGGCATCGTCGTTGACGGACATATAGCAGCCATGCACCAGGATGTCGTGACAGACATCAAGGTCGATGGCATCGGTGGAGGGACCGCCGTGGCTCTTGTCACCGTAGGCCCCTATGCCCGAGGTGGGCGACAGGAGGGTGCACCCCAGGTAGCGCACATGATGGCAGCGGTAGAGGTGGTTGGTCCAGAAGGGAGAGTTGACGAGGTGCAGATCCTGCACCGTGACATTGCGGCAGTTGGAGAGATACACCAGACGGTAGCGCATGGCATCGACGTTGGTACACTGGGGATTGAAGACACGGCGCACCCAGAACTCCTCCCAGAAGCGCAGGCCGTTGCCGTCGATGGTACCCTTGCCGCAGAGGGTGAACCCGTCCAGGCTGTCGGCGTTGATGAAGGCGGAGAAATAGCGGCGCGTCTCGCCCTCGATGCGTGTCTCAAGCACGGGATAGCGGCGGATGTCATCGATGGCCTTGAGGCGCGCTCCTTCCTCCACGCAGAGGTGGGTACCCTGACGGAAGAAGAGGGCGGCGGAAAGGAAGGTGCCACGGGGAATGACCACCACGCCCCCACCCTCACGGGCGGCACGGTCGATGACGGCCTGGATGGCCTCGGTCTGCAGCAGGGTGGAGTCGCGCTTCACGCCATAGCGGGTGATGACGTAGCGGCGGCCCAGGGTGCTGGGGTCGATGCGCGTGGTGTCGGAGAACCAGGCATCGATAGGGGTGCCGTCGGGCCAGGTGCCATCGGCTTCAGCCGCAGCGGGAGTCATGGAACGGGCCTGAAGGAGGCACAGGAGGGTGAGAAGGAGAGTGAAGGTGCGTTTCATTGGGGTTCAGAATAGAGTTTGACATGGGAATGAAGGCCGGAGGGCACAGGCTGCCAGTCGCCATAGCCGGTCTTCTGGTAACGGATATCCACCACATTGATTTCCTTGAACCTGCGCCAGGGGATGCCACGGCGGTCATAGTCGGCAATGCGGTTGGCAGGAAGGTTGGTGACCTCGATGCAGAGTTGGTTGCGGTCGGGTTGGAGCATCCATCCGGGGAAGTCGAGGGTCATGGGACAGGCCCATGCGGTACCCACATAACGCCCGTTGAGATAGACACGGGCGGACTCGCGCACGTCGCCCAGGTCGAGACGGAACTGCCCGGAGAGGTCGGTACCCTGGGGCAGGGAGAAGGTAGTCTCATAGACCCCGGTGCCCATGAGGACGCGGAGGCTGTCATGCGGAAGGGTCTCCCATGTCTGCAGGCGGTTCAGGCGCAGCTTGTCCTGCACCTGGGGCTGGGACTCCACGAAACGGAGGGTCCACGGATGGTCGGTGAGGTCGGTGACAAGGCGAAGGGACGACTGGGACGACTGGATGCTGCGTCCGAGCGGATAGCAGAGGACGGGCTGTCCGTCTTCGGCGGTCTCGATGAAACAACTCTCTCCACTGCGGAGGTCAAGGCGCA
>CALZGT010000188.1 GCA_945787235.1 uncultured Prevotellaceae bacterium | reverse complement strand
GTTTTTGAGATTATAGTTCATGGCTGCTCAATAGTGATGAGGACCATAACCCGAAGACAACAGGACATGCACTCTAACCCCTTCGATAACCTATCACCTATAACCTATAACCTATAACCTCAACTATGAACTATGAACCATGAACTGACATCATCAGTTCTTGAAGGAATGGATGGGAGCGGGAATGCGTCCCTTGCGGTTGATGAAGTCGGCACACGACCAACGGTTGACAGGCATCACGGGAGCATGGCCCAGCAGACCTCCGAACTCCACGGTGTCGCCCACCGTCTTGCCCTCCACGGGGATGATGCGCACGGCCGTGGTCTTCTGGTTCACCATACCGATGGCCGCCTCGTCGGCAATGATGCCGCTGATGGTAGTAGCCGGCGTATCGCCCGGAATGGCTATCATGTCAAGTCCCACGGAACATACACAGGTCATGGCCTCGAGTTTTTCCAGCGTAAGGCACCCCTTCTCCACGGCATCTATCATACCCTGGTCTTCGCTGACAGGGATGAAGGCACCGCTCAGTCCTCCCACATAGGAAGAGGCCATCACCCCACCCTTCTTCACCTGGTCGTTGAGCAGGGCCAGTGCAGCCGTAGTGCCCGGTGCTCCCGCACACTCCAGTCCGCACTCACAGAGGATGTCGGCCACGCTGTCCCCCACGGCAGGAGTGGGAGCCAGGGAGAGGTCGATGATGCCGAAGGGAATACCCAGACGTCGGCTGGCCTCCTGGGCCACGAGCTGTCCCACGCGCGTTATCTTGAAGGCCGTCTTCTTGATGGTCTCACAGAGCACCTCGAAACTCTCGCCGCGGATGCTCTTGAGCACGCTGTTCACCACGCCGGGACCGCTCACACCCACATTGATGATGGCATCAGCCTCGCTCACTCCGTGGAAGGCACCCGCCATGAAAGGATTGTCATCGGGAGCGTTGCACAGCACCACGAGTTTGCCGCAGCCCAGCGAGTCGTTGTCACGCGTGGCGCGGGCCGTCTCCTTGATGATTTCGCCCATCAGCCTCACGGCATCCATGTCAATACCCGTCTTGGTACTTCCCACGTTGACGCTGGAGCAGATGCGCTCCGTGCAGGCCATGGCCTCTGGAATACTGCGGATGAGCAGTTCGTCACTCTTCGTCATCCCCTTGCTCACGATGGCCGAGTAACCACCCAGGAAATTCACGCCCACCTCCTTGGCGGCACGATCCAGGGTCTTGGCTATCATCACGTAGTCGGCGGTAGTCTTGCAGCAAGCAGCCCCGACGAGCGAGATGGGGGTGATGCTGACACGCTTGTTGACGATGGGAATGCCATACTCGCGTGAGATGTCCTCACCCGTCTTCACCAGGTCGCGGGCCAGGGTGGTTATCTTGCTGTATATCTTCTGGCAGCACATCACCACATCCTTGTCAGCACAGTCCAGCAGGTTGATGCCCATGGTGATGGTACGTACGTCCAGATTCTGTTGCTCGACCATCTTGTTGGTTTCGAGCACCTCATTGATGTTGATCATATTGCGTTAGCTTTATCAGATTTTGCACTAATCCATCCCCTCCACACTGGCCATCCTGACCCTCATGGCATGGGCATGGGCCGCCAGCTGTTCGTTGTCGGCCATCACGGCCACCGTCTGGCCAATTCTCCTGACCCCTTCGGGAGTGATATGCTGGAAGGTCACCTTGCGCTGGTAACTGTCCAGGTTCACCCCACTGTAGGCCATGGCATAGCCACTGGTAGGCAGCGTGTGGTTCGTTCCGCTGGCATAGTCGCCGGCACTCTCCGGCGTGTAATGCCCCAGAAAGACACTTCCCGCATTGACGACCCTGGCGGCCAGTTCCTCGTAGTGGGAAGTCTCGATGATGAGGTGTTCGGGGGCGTAGGCGTTGCACAGGCGCATCATCTCCTCGTCATCATGCACCAGGATGATCTTGCTGTGCGTCAGGGCCTCCTCGGCAATCTCACGACGGGGCAGCACGGCCAGCTGGGCCTCCACCTCGGCCTCCACCCGGGCTATCATCTCCTCGCTGGTGGTGATGAGCAGCACCTGGCTATCTACCCCGTGCTCAGCCTGCGAGAGGAGGTCGGCAGCCACGAAGCAGGGATTGCTCCCAGCATCGGCCAGCACAGCCACCTCGCTGGGACCTGCGGGCATGTCGATGGCCACGTCGTGGAGCGACACGTGCTGCTTGGCACACATCACGTACTGGTTGCCCGGACCGAAAATCTTATAGACCTTGGGGACGGACTCCGTACCGTAGGCCATGGCACCGATGGCCTGTACGCCACCTATCTTATATATTCTATTGACACCAGCCACACGCGCAGCCACGAGGATGGCAGGATTCACGCTCCCGTCCTTGCGGGGCGGGGTGCAGAGCACAATGTCGCGGCAACCGGCTATCTGGGCCGGAACGGCCAGCATGAGCACGGTGCTGAACAGCGGTGCCGTGCCGCCAGGGATGTAGAGTCCCACCTTCTCTATGGCGATGCTCTTCTGCCAGCAGGTCACACCCGGCTCCACCTCTACCCTCTCGCCCGTGAACCGCTGTGCGGCATGAAAGGCGTGAATGTTGCGATGGGCATGGAGTATGGCCTCCTTGAGCGACTCGTCCACCTCATTCTCTGCGGCCTCCATCTCGGCCTCGCTGACCTGCAACTCATGCAGCGTCACGTGGTCGAAGCGTGCCTCATATTCACGCACGGCCTCATCACCACGCTGCTTGATGTCGTCGAGAACTGCCTGCACTGTGGCGTTCAGCGAACCCGACTCCTTGGCAGGTCGTTTCAGCAGTTCTGACCATTCCCTCTCAGAGGGATATCTGTAACAATTCATCTCTCTTCTCTCTGGTTGTCATGGAATCATCTTCTCGATGGGAATCACCAGTATGCCTTCGGCTCCCAATTCCTTGAGCTTGGCGATGATTTCCCAGAAACTCTTCTCGCTGATGACCGTATGCACGCTGTTCCACCCCGGAGTGGCCAGGGGCATCACGGTGGGACTCTTCTGTCCGGGCAGTACGGCAATGACATCCTGCAGGCGTTCAGCGGGCACGTTCATCAGCACGTACTTCTTGTCCTCGGCAGCCTTGACGGCCTCGATGCGGAAGAGCAGTTCCTGCAGCGTGGCACGCTTCTCCTCGCTCATCATGGGGTCACCGATGAGCAGTGCCTCGCTCTTCATCACCACCTCCACCTCGCGCAGGTTGTTGCTCACGAGCGTGCTGCCCGAGCTGACGATATCGAAGATGGCGTCGGCCAGTCCTATGCCCGGACTGATCTCCACCGACCCCGTGATGACGTGTATCTCGGCCTGTATGCCGTGCGCATCGAGGAAACGCTGCAGGATGGCAGGATAACTCGTGGCTATCTTCTTGCCCTGGAACCATTCGAGAGACTCGTAGGGCACGGCCTTGGGGATGGCCAGCGACAGGCGGCACTTGCTGAAGCCCAGACGGCGCACCACGTCGGCCTTGTAGCCACGCTCCTCATACTCATTCTCACCCACGATGCCCAGGTCAGCCACACCCGTGGCCACGCTCTGGGGGATGTCATCGTCGCGCAGGTATAGTATCTCGACAGGGAAATTCGAACTCTGGACCAGCAGGGTGCGCTTCGACGAACTCACCTTGATGCCGGCCTCCGACAGCAGAGCCATGGTGTCCTCAAACAACCTGCCCTTGCTCTGTACAGCGATTCTCAACATAACTCTTTTACCTTATATTATAACTTACTTTTTTCTATTAAAAATGCATTTTTTGTGAAATCGCGTGCAAATATACAAAAAAAATGCTACCTTTGCGCTATAAAACCCCAAAAAAACATCAGAAACATGTATATCATAGGCATTGCGGGCGGTACAGGCTCGGGTAAAACCACGGTAGTGAGGAAAATCCTGGAGGCACTACCCTGCAACGAGGTAGCCCTCATCCCCCAGGATTCGTACTACAACGACACCTCGCTCCTCAGCATGGAGGAACGCCGTCAAATCAACTTCGACCACCCCGATGCCTTCGACTGGCCGCTCCTCATCCAGCAGGTGGAAGACCTGCGCCAGGGCAAGGCCATCGAGCAGCCCACCTACAGCTTCCTCATCAGCAACCGACTGGAGGAGACGGTCCACGTGGAGCCCTGCGAGGTCATCGTCATCGAGGGCATCATGGCGCTGTGGAATCCCCGGCTGCGCAACCTCATGGACCTGAAGATTTTCGTGGATGCCGACCCCGACGAGCGGCTCATTCGCGTCATGCGGCGTGACACGGAGGAACGGGGACGTACGCCCCAGATGGTCATCGACCGCTACCTCCAGGTGCTCAAGCCCATGCACCAGGAGTTCATCGAACCCACGAAGCGTTTTGCCGACCTCATCATTCCGCAGGGGGGAGAGAACCAACAGGCCATCGACATCATGCGTACGTACATCACGCATAGGGTACAGGGATGAACTCTATGCGCCTCCTTCTCTGCCTCTCTCTGTTCGTCCTCCTCTGCGCCTGCCGCGAGAAGG
>CALZGT010000187.1 GCA_945787235.1 uncultured Prevotellaceae bacterium | reverse complement strand
CTTTTCCCCGTCTCAGAAATTGAAGTAATTCTTGGCATTGTAATAACTGATGTCCTCTACCATCTGCTTTATGCGTGGCATCTCCTCTACAGGTATCTCACCGTTCTCCACATCGCGTCCGATGAGGTTGCACAACGTTCTGCGGAAATATTCATGACGGGGGTAGGAGAGGAAGGAGCGGCTGTCGGTAAGCATACCTACGAAGCGGCTCAGCAGGCCCAGTACCGAGAGGGCGTTCATCTGCCTTTCCATGCCGTCCTTCTGGTCATTGAACCACCATCCGCTGCCAAACTGTATCTTCCCTGGGGTGGGACCCTGCTGGAAGTTACCCAGCATGGTGGCAATCATTTCGTTGGCAGAAGGGTTGAGGGGGTAGAGGATGGTCTTGGCCAGCAGGTTCTCCATGTCCAGACGGTCCAGGAACTTGGACATGCTGATGGCTGTGTTCCACTCGCCGATGCTGTCGAAACCTGTATCGGGACCCAGCTGGAGCATCATGCGTGTGTTGTTGTTGCGCAGGGCTCCGTAGTGGAACTGCTGTGTCCAGCCAGAACGGGCATCCATGCGGGCAAAGTCGAGCATCAGGGCACTCTTGAACTTGCGCTCCTCAAGGTTGGTTGGGGTCCGTCCTGCCAAGACCTTGTTGAAGATAGAGTCTATCTCCGAGTCAAGGAAATCCTCGGCATAGAACTCGCAGATACCGTGGTCGGAGAGGCGGCACCCCTGAGCCTGGAAGTAGTCGTGGCGCTTCTGAAGGGCATCAATGAGGTCGCGGTAAGAATGGATGTTCTGACCGGCGGCTTCGCCCAGCTGTTCTATATACTGACGGTAGGTCTCGGGATTCTCCACAGCCATGGCTTTGTCAGGACGCCAGGTGGGCAGCATCTTTATCTCGAAACCGCTCTGGCGTGTGGCGATGTGGTGTTCCAGCGTATCGATGGGGTCATCAGTGGTGCATACGCTTTCCACATGGTAGTGGCGCATGAGACCGCGGGCTGAGAACTCTGGCTGCTGTAGCTTTTCGTTGCACTCATCGAAAATCTCCCGGGCTGTATCAGGATTCAGCAGTTTCTGGATGCCGAAGGCAGTACGAAGTTCCAGGTGGGTCCAATGGTAGAGGGGGTTGCGAAGCGTGTAGGGCACCGTCTCTGCCCATTTCTGGAACTTTTCCCAGTCGGTGGCATCGCCGGTGATGAAGTGCTCATCTACACCATTCGTACGCATGGCACGCCACTTATAGTGGTCACCGCCCAGCCACAGCTCGGTGATGCTGCGGAACTTGTGGTCCTTGGCCACCATCTCGGGGATGAGGTGACAGTGGTAGTCGATGATGGGGAGCTTCTCTGCGTGCTCATGGTAGAGCATCTGTGCGGTTTCGGTTTCCAGCAGGAAATCCTTGTCCATGAATGTTTTCATTGTATATGCTGTTTTGATGGTTAAAAACTACCTTCAGTCTTCAATGGGTTTGTATTTGGGTACCAGTATCTTTATCACGAGCCAGGCCAGCAGGTAGGCCACGGCACAGTAGCAGAAGACAGCCATGTAGGCACCGGGTTTGCCCTGGGAGCCGAAGAAACTGAAGGCGTTATTTTCTGCGTAGGTGAAGAAGGCACCAGCACCTTTGTTGATACCAAAACTGCAGAGTCCTCCAAACATGGTGCCGATACCCGTGATGGTAGCTATGGCTCGCTTGGGGAACATGTCACCGATGGTACTGTAGAGATTGGCACTCCACGACTGGTGACCGGCACCGGCCAGACCGATGATGATGGCGGGAAACCACACACTGACACCTGCCAGAGGCTGGGCAAACAGAGCAAAGATGGGCAGGAAGGCAAAGAGGAGCATGGCGCGCATACGTCCGGCAAAGGGATGCATGCCGCGCTTCTCAACGAAATACTTGGGGGCGTAACCGCCTCCGATGCTCACCAACGTGACAATGAGGTAGAGGACGAATAGCAGCATCTGACCGCTGAAGGTAGAGGCGGGATGACCGAGTTCCTTGAAGTATGCGGGAGCCCAGAAGAGGAAGAACCACCATACGCCGTCGGTGAGGAACTTGCCCATGATGAAGGCCCAGGTCTGGCGATAGCGGAAGCAGTCGATGATGGAGAAGTCACGCACGGCATGGTTCTCCTTATGGGGCTTCTCGGACGAGGACTTTTCGTTTTTTTCTTCTGCTTCGTCCTGGTTGATGTAAGCCAGTTCGGCTTGGTTTACGAAACGGCTCTCAGAGGGATGGTTGTAGAGTAAGATCCATATGCCAGCCCATATAAAACCAATGCCACCGATGATGAGGAAGGCCATTTCCCAGCCAAAGGCGTTGGCAAGCTGGGGTATCGTGAGGGGTGCCATGAGAGCTCCCACACTGGCACCAGCGTTGAATATCGAGGTGGCAAAGGCACGGTCTTTCTTGGGAAAGTATTCTGCGGTGACCTTGATGGCGGCGGGGAAGTTGCCGGCCTCACCCATGGCCAGGAAACAACGGCAGGCAATGAAGAACCACACGCTGAGTGTCAGTCCCAGCAAACCTACCTGGGAGGCTTTCTCCAGACCACGAAGGGCTTCCATACTCT
Source organism: uncultured Prevotellaceae bacterium (assembly GCA_945787235.1). Classification (GTDB taxonomy): domain Bacteria; phylum Bacteroidota; class Bacteroidia; order Bacteroidales; family Bacteroidaceae; genus Physcousia. Next base: position 1,937 of record CALZGT010000187.1, on the reverse strand, counting down.
CAGCACCATTGCATACCATGGTGAGCCAACCGCAACCGGCGTGCATGCAGGCTGCCACACTCCAGAAGACGATGGCCCAGAGGTATCCTTTCTTTGTGCCCATGATGTCGATGAACTTACCGGCAAAAAGGCTGATGAAGGCATAGAAGATGGAGAAGACGGCTGTGATGGTGCCATAGTCATTGTCATCCCAGTGGAAATCCACGGCGATGAAGTCGGTGTAGGTCAGCGAGAGTACCTGACGGTCCATGTAGTTGACAAGGGTGGCCAGGAAAAGCATGCCGCAGATGGTCCAGCGGAAATTTGTCAGCCGGCTGGCTCGGCTAAGGGGTTCTTTCATGATGTTTTTGGATTTATTGTTAATTGTTAATTATTAATTGTTTTTTGACTTCTTCCCACGAGTAATACGGTGCCTGAGAAGTGGGAATGTTGAGATGCACTTCCCTCTCGTTGAGCAGGACTTTCACGAGTACATGTCCCTGTCTGTTACGGTAGAAGATGAGTTGGAGGTTGGCTGCCATGGGGGCGTTGAGGAAGTCCTGCCAGTAGAGACAAATGTCCTCCAGGCGGCTTATGGCTGGACAACACTCTGTGATGCTCATGCGTGTGAGGAGTTTCAGCAGTTGGGTGTCGTGTCCGAAACGTAATGTGGCGGTGTGTGAGTGGGTACGCAGGGCCTCATCGGCATCCCACACGATGTGGCGCAGCAGCGAGTCTGCACATTGGGCGGGAAGGTTTCGGCTCAGGGGGGAGTCGCCATTAGCGAGGTACATCTCGCAGTTTTTGATGAGCCACACGGAAAGGAGGTCATCGGGAGTGAAGAAATTGAGCAGTTCTGTAGGGCGACCACAGTTCTGCATGTCCTGGGCCAGAAAATACATCTGTTCCATGAAATGGTAGGGTTTCTCTATTTCTTCCGGATGCTTGAAGATGCGTTGGAGGAAGGGGGAGGGGTGGGCAGTCTGACGGCAGAAATGCAGATAGGCTTGGCAGGGAGCATCCATGGAGTCCTTGGTGAGGGCTTTCTGTTCGGGGGTGGTATAGGACATGAAACGCATGTTCGCCTCACACACATCCTTGTGCAGGGTGAGGCGGGGAACCCCCTCCTTGAGGCGTTCACAGAAGGCCATCATGCTCATCATGCAGCGGCGGCTGGTACTGGAGAAGACGCGCACCTGCTGTTTTCCGTGGAAGAGGGAAGGCACATGGTGCAGCATCCTTTCGGCTATCTCGCGGTGCTGCATTTCCCCTACCTTCGTCAGGTCACCTCCGCGCCCTTTTGCCTGTTGGCAGGCCTTGCGTGTTCGTCGGAGCATCTCTTCTCCTGACGTTGTAAGGGCATGGCTCTCCAGTTCCTTCAGGAGGTAGGTATAACGGCTTTCCTCGGTGAGGAAGCGCGAACCGTGTCGTCCGTAGTGGCTGAGGAAGACGGGATGATACCCCTTGGGCACCGGGGTGTATTTTTCCTCAGGAGTGGGGTAGGCACGATATACGCAACTGAGTTCCTCGGGCTCTTGCTCTGCCAGACCTCTCAGTTCCTCTGCGGTAAACCTGCGGCTCTGTGACGAAAGGAGGAGCGGGCACAACATAAGGAAGAGCAGTATGAACCGTCCGTACCGCACTCCCTTCTCTTCTATCTTATTATTACCCTTCATGCCTTTTCCGTATAGGTGGGTTCTATAAATTAGCTTTGTCAGATTTTGGAATTATTTTCTTGCCATTGAACCACACCTCACTGGCCTGTTCTACATAGATTTCACTGAGTGGTGCCTCGATGAATCCTTCACCCACCCTGGGACGTGCGTCATAGCGTGTCGTCTGGATGCTGTCTGGCAATGTCAGCCGACAGTTTTCCAAGACGATATGATTTACCTTGTCAGGCGTGTCCCCTCCGATGAAGCATCCGTTGGGACTGGTAGCTTGTATGTTGTGGAACG
>CALZGT010000186.1 GCA_945787235.1 uncultured Prevotellaceae bacterium | reverse complement strand
ATCTCACAGATGTCCTGGGGATTCGGTCCGATGTTCATCCTCCTGCTCGGCATGCTCTTTGCCCCCGGTGGCTACCTCTTCAGCTGGATCGAGTCTCTCTCTGCCCTGGTGCAGGGACCCGATGCCGGTGAGAGTGCCGTCAACGTGTTCAGTTCCCGCGTGGTCTTTGCCTCCCTCTTCGTGGTGGCCTTCATCGCGTGGAACCTGCAGCGCGGGCTGGAGGAGAGCAAAGAGTGGAGTGCCAATAAGGCGGCAGCCAAGGCACGTGGTGAGCAGACGGGCATCATTCATTCCTTCCGGGTGCTCTTCTCGAACCGCATTGCCGTGCGTACCGCCTGCTTCCTGGCAGCCATCTACCTCACGTGGAACCTCGTGGCCAGTGTCATGGGATTCTTCTCGCCCCATATCTGCGAGACAGCGGGCGGCGTGACCAACGAGTACTCCAACTGGATGAACTGCATCCAGTGGGCCACCGTGGTGGGCATCACCTTCTGCGTGTCGTTCTTCATCGACCGTGTCAATCACAGGCTGCTCTACCTCTTCGGACTGCTGGCAGCCCTTGCCACCTGGCTCCTCATCGTCACCATCGGTGTACACAGCATCGGTACGCTGTGGGCGTTTGTCATCCTCTGGGGTGTGAACGGCGGTGTCTCCGTGCAGATATTCTATGCCCTGTGGGGCAGCGAACTCTTCCCTGCCAAGTTCCGGGCCGGAGCCCAGGGACTGATGTTCTTCGTGGTGCGAGGTCTCTCAGCCATCTGGGGACTGGTATTCACGTACATTTACGGAGAGAACGGAGAAGGCTTCACCCTGGCCGCCTGGTGCATGATAGGACTGCTGCTCATCTCGCTGGTGGTGGGACTCATCGGGGCACCCGATACACGGGGGAAGTCGCTGGAGCAGATTACCAGAGAGAGGTACGGAGCATAAGTTGGGCTGGCAGGTCTAGTTAAGCTAGTTATTCTAGTTAAACTAGACAATCTAGTTAATCTAGTCAATATGAAATCAATATTAGAAGGGCGTGACGGCCTTAAAACAGTCATTGACCAGGTAGCTGAGGTGACAGGCTACCTCTGGCAGAAAGGATGGGCCGAGCGCAATGGCGGCAACATCACCGTGAATGTCACAGAGTTTATGGATGACGAGTGCAAGGCATTGCCTGCACTGGCACCCGTACAGCCTATTGGCAAGGTACTGCCCTACCTGAAGGGTAAGTACTTCTATGCCAAGGGTACGGGAAAGCGTATGCGCGACCTTGCACGCTGGCCCATGCAGAATGGAGCCATCATACGCATCTGCGATGACTGCGCCAGCTATGAGATCATCGCCGATGAGGCTGTGCTGCCTACGTCGGAACTGCCTTCGCACCTGGCCCTGCAGAACTACCTGCTCGAGACGGGTTCCTGCTACAAGGCTACCCTCCACACGCACCCCATCGAACTCGTGGCTATGTCACACATACAGCGTTTCCTCAAGGGCAACGAGATGACGCGCGTGCTCTGGTCCATGATTCCCGAGACACTGGCTTTCGCCCCTCTGGGCATCGGGGTCGTACCCTATGCCATGCCGGGTTCGCTGGAACTGGCAGACCAGACGCTGGAGCAGATTAAGACCCACGACGTGGTGCTGTGGGAGAAACATGGCACCGTGGCAGTAGGCACCGACATCATGGATGCCTTCGACCAGACCGACGTGCTCTGCAAGGCGGCCAACATCTATATGTGTGCCCGCAATATGGGCAGTGAACCGGATGGCATGACGGAGGAGCAGATGCGTGACATACAGCAAACGTTCCACCTGCCCACCAGCCGGCCCTGCTAAGATACGTCACTTTAGGTAGGTTCTATAATGCCCCCGCCTTATAGAATCTTCCTTCATTGAAACAGCTTCAGACTTATGAAACGATTTGCCTTTAAGATGTTCCTCAAGCCAGGGTGCGAGGAGGAATACGAGAGACGCCATGCAGCCCTCTGGCCAGAACTGATTAGACAGATCAAGGAGGCCGGGGTGCAGAACTACAGCATCTACTGGGACCGTGACACCAATATCCTCTTCGGCTATCAGGAAGTGGCCGAAGGGGCCTCCAATACCCAGGACGTGTCGGCTGCCGATGCTGTCACCCTCCGATGGTGGGAGTACATGAAGGACCTCATGCAAACCCATCCAGACAATTCGCCCGTGACAGTTCCCCTGCGCGAGGTCTTCCATCTGGACTGACCTCGCCCTGTCACGGGGGGGGGATATTGCATTTCGCTCACTTATTCGTACTGCATTTTGCCCAAAAAGCAAAAGCTGACCCTTCGGTCTTAGGTACTCTCGCTCGGAAATCCCCAAATATATTTGGTATTTCGCTCGCTTATTCGTACTTTGACCTTTGGTCTTAGGTACTCTCGCTCGGAAATACTCAAATAAATTTGGTATTTCGCTCGCTTATTCGTACCTTTGTCCCCCGAATATGGAAATACTGTTAGGAAAGACAAAGGAGGAATTGCGGGAAGTGGCGCGTCAGGTGGGTCTGCCGGCCTTCGCCGCAGGTCAGTTGGCACAATGGCTGTACCAGCATGGTGCATCGCATTTCGACGAGATGACGAACCTCTCGAAGAAGGGACGTGAGGCCCTGAAGGCACACTATGAGGTGGGACGCAGTGCACCTCTCAGCAGTCAGCACAGCGTGGATGGCACGTCCAAGTATCTGTTTCCCGTGCGTGGCGGCGGCCAGGTGGAGACGGTGTTCATCCCCGATGGTGACCGCGGCACGGTGTGCGTGTCCTGCCAGGTGGGCTGCAAGATGCACTGCGCCTTCTGTATGACAGGGCGGCAGGGCTTTCATGGGCACCTTACGGCCGGTGACATCCTGAACCAACTCTACTCCCTCCCCGAACGTGATCGCATCACCAACGTGGTGTTCATGGGACAGGGCGAACCGATGGACAACCTGGACAACGTGCTGCGTGCCACCCAGTTGCTCATGGCCGACTATGGTTGGGCCTGGAGTCCCAAGCGCATCACGGTAAGCACCGTGGGACTGCAGAAGGGCATGTTGCGCTTCCTTGACGAGAGCCAGTGCCATCTGGCCGTCAGCCTGCACAACCCCTTCCCCGACGAACGTGCTTCCATGATACCCGCCGAGATAGCCTGGTCGCTGACCGACTTCATCGCCCTGCTCAAGCGCTATGACTGGACCCACCAGCGCAGGCTCTCTTTTGAATATACCGTGATGCAGGGATTCAATGACTCCCCGGCCCATGTGCGTGAGCTCTGCCGCCTGCTGGGGGGCATGGAGTGTCGTGTCAACCTCATCCGCTGTCATGAGATTCCCGATTCTCCCTACCATCCCGTACCCGAACGCACCATGGAGTGGATTCGCGATGAACTCACCCGTCATGGTATCACCACCACCATACGCGCCAGCCGTGGCCAGGACATCCTGGCTGCCTGCGGCTTGCTCTCGACGAAGGAAACAGAACCCGTAAGATAACAGACAGACATGAAGAAAATGTATTTGCTCCTCACCCTCCTGGTACTCGCCTTCAGTTCCTGTACCAAGGAGATGGTATTCCCCGTGGCAAGCGGTCGCCCCTACGAGGTACTCGTCGTAGTGGATAAGGACCTGTGGGAACGCCCCTCGGGACGTGCCCTCTTTGAGGTCCTCGACACCGATGTGCCCGGTCTTCCCCAGTCGGAACGCTCGTTCCGCATCTCCCAGACCACACCTGACGAGATGTCCAACACGCTCCGTATCTTCCGCAACGTCATCGTGGTGGATATCAATCCCCAGATGTACACCCAGACGAAGCTCCGTTTCATGCGCGACAAGTATGCCATGGAGCAGATATGGGTGACGCTGCAGAGTCCCAGCGAAGAGGACTTCCGCAAGTACTGCAAGACCCACCGCCAGTTCCTTGTGGACTTCCTGACGCGAACCGAGATGAACCGCCTTGTCAAGACGCTGGAGAAGAAGCACTCGCAGGTGGTGTCGGAGCTCACCCGCACGCTCTTCCACTGTGAGATGTGGGCACCCGATGAGATGAAGAGTTCGAAGAAGGGCAAGGACTTCTTCTGGGCTTCCAACAACGCTTCCTCGGGAATGGTCAGCGTCTGTGTCTATTCCTATCCCTATACGGGGCCTGAGACGTTCTGCAAGGAATACGTCCTGGCCAAGCGCGATTCGGTGATGGAGATCAACATACCGGGGGCTGAACCGGGCATGTTCATGAAGTCTGACACGCTCTACACAGACTGCCGTCCCATTACCGTACACGGACAGTATGCCTACGAGAGCCGCGGACTCTGGTATATGGAGAATGCCGCTATGGGTGGTCCCTTCGTCAGCCATTCGCGTGTAGATACCACCCGCAACCTCGTCATAGTGGCCGAAGGCTTTGTCTATGCTCCCGAGAAGATGAAGCGTGGACTCATTCGCCGCGTAGAGGCCAGCCTTTATACGCTGATGCTGCCGGGGGAAAACAAGCAGGCAATGGAAAATGATACGATTAGCAATGAATAATAGACTTGGAAAAGGTTATAGGTTAT
>CALZGT010000185.1 GCA_945787235.1 uncultured Prevotellaceae bacterium | reverse complement strand
CGTATCACGCCAATCGATGTCATCAAGGGCATCTCGGGAAAGTATGGCAATGGCATCATCGACAGCTCTGTCCTGACCGCTGTAGGCGAACTGCTGATGTTCGGCGTAATGGCACAAGTGCCACACCTCATCGAAGCTGCCAAGAACGGCAAATCCATCTGCCTCCAGAAGGGCGACTTCTCTGCAGAGGTATCTTCCAAAGAGGAGTAGTTTATTTTATCACCAGTTCCTCCGCATCGCCCAGCTTGTCATAGCCGGACAGCAGCACCCTGTCGCCGGGACGCAGGCCAGAGAGGATTTCATATTGCTGCGGGTTCTGACGGCCTATCTCTATCGGAGTCTTGCGCGCGGTATGGCCGTCGGGCGAGAGGCGGTAAATCCATCGGCCCGAGGTATGCTGGTAGAAGTCACCGCGGGGGATGATGAGGGCGGCCTCAGGCTTCCCCAGTTCTATCTGCACCCGATAGCTCTTGCCCAGACGGATGTTGGAGGGCTTGCTGCCAGTGAAGACAAGGTCGCACGTGAAGTTGCGGTCCTTCACCTCGGGCACCACCTTGCTGATGCGCAGGGGAAACTTCTGCTCCTGGTACTGGATGCTGGCAGGCAGTCCCGTGGTGATGCGGTCGATGTAATACTCTGAGAGTGAGGTGGTCACCTTGTACTCCCTGAGCACCTTTATCTGTCCAATGCCAGCCCCTGCCGACACCTGCTGCCCCAGTGTGACATTGAGGAAACTGAGTTGGCCGTCCACGGTGGCGCGCACCACCAGATGAGCCATCTTGTCAGCATGACGGGAGAGCTTGCGTGCAGACGCCTTGCGGTTGGCCTCAATCATCTCCTGCTTGAGCCGGGTACACACAGAATCGTGCCTAAGGCTCCGCAACTGCAGCTCGGACTTCCTGCGCTGATAGTTATAGTCTTCCTCCAGCACGTCCAGTTCGGCCTTGCTCTTGATTCCCATCCGGCATTCCTCCCGGCTCTGGAGAAGCGATTTCTCAAGCGAGGCCATCTGATGGGCGGCATCCAGTGCCTGCTGCTGGAGCGTGAGGGAGCGTTGCTCCATCTCTATCTCCTGTTCGCGGTAGTTGCGTTGCTGGTTTTCCCATTCGGACTGTTCCTCATCGATGGAACGCAGGAGTTCGGGATTGGACAGCACCAGGATGGTGTCACCGGCATGGAGCATGGCACCCTCCTCAGCCACGATGCGATCCACGATACCACCTTCCCGGGCATTGAGCCAAATGGTCTGGATGGGGCCTACGAGGCCTTCCACATCAACGTATTCCATGAAGGGGGCTTCGGCCACATTGACAATCTTGTACTCCTCGGCATCAATCCTCAGTTGGCGCGGGCCCAGCGAAAGAACGATGGCATAGACGGCAAAGGCCAGAAAGGCAAGGCCTGTGAGGAGGTGATAGAGGTACTTTCTGTACCAGGGTCGGGGTTTGAGTTGGATGTCCATAATTATGTATATGATTGCTTGTGTTGTTCTTTATATGGGTAATTGCTCTGTCAGGGGCATGCCGTGCTCAAAGTCGTAGGCCGTCATGCTGCGGAGCGTATAGTAGAGGCTCCAATAGGTGCTCATGGCATAGAGGCGGCTCCTTCGGGCCGCATTCCTCTCGCTGATGGCTGCATTGAGGTCGAGAATACTGCTGCGCCCCATGATATAGAGCCGCCGGGCCACGGCATGGCGCTGCTCCGCACGCTTGTCGGTGAGTGCGGCTATATGTACCCTGCGCGCCTGCATGTTGAACTGCATCACCAGTTTCTCCACGTTCTGGTTGAAGTTGTTCATGCCCTGCTCGGCCTGGGTGTGGGTGAGTGCCAGCTGCGACTTGGCCATCCTCACCTTGCCCTTGCCCCTTCCCCAGTCAAGGATGGGAAGCGAAAGGGAGACGCTGGCATACTCCTGGTGCATGAGGTGATTGTAGGAACTGCTGACGTCCCGTCCCGTCTGCGAGAGGCCGAACTGCACATACAGGTCGGCACGCAGTCCGTTGCTGGACTTGGCATAGGAGAGGTTGCTTTCGCTCTCCTTGATGATGCGCTGATAGAAGTCAGGGTCGGGGTTGTTCTGCAGGGCCAGCTGCATGGCAGTGGTCAGGGGCACCTCAAACTGCGGCACGCTGTCGGGCATGACCAGCCGCAACGCCACCGTCTGCTCCAGCCCCAGAAAGGAACGGACGCTCTGTTCCACCTCCCTGAGGTTGATTTCCGCGTCCAGGACATTGGTCTCTTCGTTCAGACGGTTTATCTCCAGTTGCAGCATCTCGTTCTCCGTGATGGTGCCTATCTTGTACCGCCCCTGCGCCATGCTGTAGAGCGTATCGGCAGAGGCAAAGTTCTGACGTGCCATCTCCAGCTCGGTCTGTGCCGAAGCTAGCGAGAAGAAATGGCTGCAGGTGGTGGCGGAGATGACCTCCAGCGTCTCGGCATACTGCTTCTTGGCCTCACGGTAGCGTATGGGCTCTATGCGCTGGTCCCATTTCAGGGCATTGTAGCCAAAGAGGCTCTGTTCGTAGCCCACCACCAGCGGCTTGCTGCTATAGGCCGTGGCACCCTTCTGGAACTCGTCCAGACGGCTCAGGCTGCTTTTCAGGAACAGGCTGCCGCCGGTCCAGCTCACATTCTGATTGACCTTGATGGTGAGGTCGGCTCCAAATTGGTCCTGCTGGATGAAACTTGCGGTACCGTCCGACTGTGTTATCTTGTTCATCTCCTTGTTGATGTAGGGCGAGGAAGTGAGCGTGACGGAGGGCAGGTAGTTGGCACGGTAGTAGCGGTAGTTCCAGTAGGCCGTGAGAAAAGTGTTGCGTGCGCTTTGTGCCTCAGGGGATTGTTGCCGGGCCAGTTGAATGGCTTCCCCCAGACTCAGCATCAGGGTGTCTCTCTCTGCTGCCTTCATGCTTGCCCAGAGTATAGTCATGAGAATGATTGTCGTGGTTCTCTTCATCGTCCTTCTTTTCTTTTTTGTGGATGCAAAGTTACGACTTACAGGGAAAACGCCCATGACTTTTATGCGCACCGGTTGCGGATTGTATGATATTCATACACCTTTCTGTATGATAATCATACACTTTTGCCGTGAGGAGGGCTGATTTTGCGCTTTTCTTCCATTATTACGGATAAAATGTGTACCTTTGTGTCATGAAAGCTAAATATGGTACTATACTCGTGGTAGATGACAGTCCGGCTATCCTTACGGCAGTGAAGATTTGTCTGAATGGTGTTTTCGGACGGGTGATAACGCTCTCTTCGCCCGATGCCATCTTTTCCGTCATCCAACAGGAACACGTGGACATCATCCTGCTGGACATGAATTTCTCGCTCGGAGTCAACTCGGGGCAGGAGGGCATGATATGGCTCTCAGCTATACACCGACGGCATCCCGACATTCCTGTTGTCCTGGTCACGGCGTATGCTGACGTGAAACTGGCTGTCAGGGGACTGAAGAACGGGGCGGCGGATTTTGTCACCAAGCCATGGGACAATGATGAACTGGTGCGGGTGCTCAAGGATGCCATCGACCGCACGGGGGACGTCATGCCCCTTGAAGAGGTGGAGAGGGAGCATGTGAGGAAGGTGGTGGACAGGTGTCATGGCAACATGAGCCGCGCTGCGGAACTCTTGGGCATCACCCGGCAGACGTTGTACAAAAAATACCAGCCATGATACTGGGTGTCTTTACGTTACTCGTCGTGTTGGCATTGGCGGCAGGTATTTGCCGCCATCAGTGTCTGCTGAAGGACAGGGCAAGGCTGATGCGTGATGCTGTGCGGCATCGCGACTTCTCCTTCCGCCTACCTACCCGTGGACTTCTCTTCGGCGAAAGAGCCTTGCAGGAAACCCTCAATGACATGGGACTGGAAATCCAGAAATTGGTGGCCCGCGATGAGGTGGAGGCATGGCAACGTCTTGCACGTGTGCTGACGCATGAAATAATGAACGCTACGACACCCATACGGAGCATCACGCAGGCTTATCTTGCCAACCCTGCCATAAGGGGTTCGCTCTATGAGGAGGGCATCCAGGCCATCTATGATACCAGTTCGGGGTTGGCATCCTTCGTGGAGAGTTACCGTACGTTGACACAGATGCAGGATCCCGTGTGGAGAGAAGTCTTGCTGGAAGACTTCTGTCATGGCATCGCTGCTCTCTATCCTCAACTTTGTTGGAAGATAGAGGTTGTTCCTGCGGAGGTCATACAGGTGGACGAGAATCTTCTTCGTCAGGTCTTCATCAATATGGTGAAGAATGCCCTGGAGGCTGAGGCTAAAACCGTAGGCATCCGCTATTTGGCTCCGGAGCATGCGGACGGAAGGGCGAGGAGACCGTTCGGACGACTCCAGCTGAGCAATGATGGGCATGTCATACCCGATAATGTGGCACGGGAGATATTCATTCCTTTCTTTACTACCAAAACAACAGGGGGCGGCATCGGACTTTCGCTCTCACGGCAGATGCTCCTGATGATGCACCTCAGCCTGTCCTTGAAGGAAAGGCCTCTTGAAGGCTATAATGTGACTTTTGAAATTGAAGGGGAATGATGCTATTCTTTCGCGCGCAATATATATAAAAGGTGTAATCCTTGAAAACATGCTATTTATGCCCAAAAACACATTTTTTTGAAAAAAAGTGCT
>CALZGT010000184.1 GCA_945787235.1 uncultured Prevotellaceae bacterium | reverse complement strand
TCAGCCAGCCCATGATGGCGTAGAAGGCGTAGAGGAGGACGAGGATGATGGTGGGAAAGAGGATGAGCAGCAACATGCTCTTCATGTTGTTGCTCACCTTCTGGCTGTATATTCCTACGTATTTCATTCGGTCACGGGGTGCGTTAGAACTTGATTTCGGGAGCCTTGTCGAGCGTGGCGCGGTCGGCAGCAGGAATCTCGAACATCGGTTCGCGGTGGAAACCGAACATGCCGGCGAAGAGGCAGGCAGGGAAGGTTTCGATGGCCGTGTTGAGGTCGCGCGTAGCCCCGTTGAAGAAGCGGCGTGAGGCAGCGAGCTTGTTCTCCAGGTCGCTCACCTCCTCCTGCAACTGCAGGAAGTTCTGGTTGGCCTTCAGGTCGGGGTAGGCCTCCAAGCTCACCCGCAGTCCGCTCAGGGCACTGCTCAGGGCATTCTCGGTCTGGATCTTGTCGTTGATGCCGACGGCACTCATAGCTGCCGTGCGGGCCGCGGTGACGCGCTCCAGGAGTTCGCGCTCGTGGGTGGCATAGCCCTTGACGGTGGCCACGAGCTGCGGCACGAGGTCATGGCGCTGCTTGAGCTGCACGTCGATGTTGGCGAAGGCGTTCTCGCGGTTGTTGCGGCGGTTCACCAGTCCGTTATAGATACCTACTACCCAGAGTACAAGCAGCACTGCGACTGCGATGATGATGATAAGTGTTGTCATGTGGTTTGTTTGAATTTTGAATTGTTTATACCTTTATTAATATATATACGCACGGGAGAGCCCGCTGCCGCCCGTGCAGCCGCCTGCGCCCCTTGCGTAACTGCAAAGGTACGTTATTTATTCATTGTCAACAAGCAATTGGCCTCTTTTTTCCCTCATTTTATGTTTTTTAAGTGTGCGGCGGGGCTGTTTCTTAAAAAATATTACTAATTTTGCCGTGAAATCATGAGTATAACAGCACAAAAAGAAAAAATCATGCAAAAGACAACCCTGACCCGTACCCTGAGGCATACACTCCTCCTCGTACTCGCCTGCTGCCTCGGTGCAGCCACCCCGGCACAGGCCGGACTCTTCAAGAAGAAGAAAAAGAAAGTAGAGGCTCCCGCCCCCAAGCCCAAGCCCGAACCCAAGCCCTCGGTGGACCGTGCCGGACTCTTCCACGTGACGAAGATGAAGGAAGACTGGTTCTTTGAGATTCCCGACTCCCTGATGGGGCGTGACTTCCTCACCACAACGCGCTTCACCTCCACCCCCGCTGACTGCGGACTCTTCGGCGGTGAGCAGCTGAACCAGCAGACGGTCTATTTCGAACTGGTGGCCGACAGCCAGCTGGTGATGCGTGCCCGTCTGCTGGTGAACTATGCCGACTCCACCGACCACATCAGCAAGGCCATCACCGTGAGCAACGAGAACCCCATCATCGGTATCTTCAAGGTGGAGAAGCGGCTGAAGGATGCCTACAAAATTAAGGTGCGCTCCTTCTTCAACGAGGACAATGCCGGACTCTACATCTCACAGAGCGACAAGAGGCAGTTCGGACTGACGGGCATGCTCAACAGTTACATCGAGGACATCAAGACCTTCCCCACCAACACCGAGGTGCGCGTCACCAAGACCTACGCCTCCACCAGCACCTCCCTGCCCGCCGCCAGGGCCACGGGGCGCGTCACCCTGGGTCTCAACGTCTCCTTCGTGCTCCTGCCCAAGGAACCCATGATGCCCCGCTACTATGACCCCCGCGTGGGCTATTTCACCCACAACTACAAGAACTATGACGACCAGCAGCAGCGTGTCAGGGCCAAGAGCCACATAGCACGCTACAGGCTGGAGCCCCGTCCCGAGGATGTCGAGAAGATGCGCCGCGGAGAACTCGTGGAACCCCAGAAGCCCATCATCTACTACATCGACCCCGCCACGCCCAAGCAGTGGAGGAAGTACCTCATACAGGGTGTCAACGACTGGCAGGTGGCCTTCGAGAGGGCTGGTTTCAAGAATGCCATACGCGGCGAGGAGTGGCCCGAGGACTCCACCATGAGCATGGAGGATGCCCGCTACTGCGTGATACGCTACCTGGCCAGTCCCATCCCCAACGCCTACGGACCTCACGTGAGCGACCCCCGCAGCGGTGAAATCATAGAGAGCCACATCTGCTGGTACCACAATGTCATGTCGCTCGTACACGACTGGTACATGGTACAGGCCAGCAGCATCGATGAGGCTGCCCGCAAGATGCACTACGACGAGGAACTCATGGGACAGCTCATACGCTTCGTCTCCTCGCACGAGGTGGGACACTCCCTCGGCCTGCGCCACAACTTCGGGGCCAGCAGCACCGTGCCCGTGGATTCCCTGCGCAGCAAGGCCTGGGTGGAGAAGTACGGCCATACGCCCAGCATCATGGACTATGCACGTTTCAACTACGTGGCACAGCCCGAGGACGGACTGGACCGCAAGGGTATCTTCCCACGCATCAACGACTACGACCTCTGGGCCATCGAGTGGGGTTACCGTCCCATGCTTGGTGCCAAGGATGCCGATGAGGACCACCGTCTCCTGGAACCTCTCTTTGCCAAGTACGGCGTGAAGGAGAACCGCCGCCTGTGGTGGGGGGACGGCGAGGGCTACCGCAACGACCCGCGCCGCCAGACCGAAGACCTGGGCGATGATGCCGTGAAGGCCAGTGAGTATGGTCTGCGCAACCTGAAGCGCCAGGTGACGCAGCTCAGGGAGTGGACGCGCGACGAGCAGGACCTCTATGGCGACAACCTCAGTGCCATGTGGGAGGAGATGGCCGGACAGTTCATCCGCTACAACGGACACGTGATACGCAACATCGGCGGCATGCTCAGGGAGTACCAGACTCCCGACGAACCCGGAGACTGCTTCACACCGCAACCCAGGGCACGCCAGCTGGAGGCTCTGCAGTACGTGAAGCGTAACATCATCACCGAACCTGTCTGGCTCCGTGAGGTGGACTATGCCCGCCGCATCGCTTCCGACCCACAGACGCTCACTACGTACATTGGCCGCAATGCCGTCAACCTCCTCGTGAGCCGCCTCTACAGCCTCAACGAGAACTACAAGGCCGATGAGTACCTCGATGACCTCACCCTGCTCATCATTCCCTCTACGGCCAAGCCCTCACGCTACACGGAGGCGTTGCAGAACACCTATGTAGATCAGCTCATAGCCTCCTTCAAGTCTGACAACTCGGCCTCGGCAGAGCGTGCAGCCCTGTTGGCCACCCTGCGCAAGATCAAGAGTCGCACGGCTGCCAGTACCCTGCCTCACTTCCAGAACCTCAACGACCTCATCAGCCGTGCGCTGGTGGTGAAGTAAAGATACAAACCATGGAATACATCACCCTGAGCCGTACAGACGGTATCACCAGCAAGGGGTCACCCTTCGTGACCCTCAAGCTGGCCAACCTCGACGGGAACATCAACCTGGCCGTATGGGACGTAGCTCCCGGCCAGGGTCCCGCCGTGGGCCAGCTGGTCCGCTTCCTGAATATCCGCGACAATGCCGGCAAGAAGTCGGCCAGTCAGAATGACATGATTACCTGCGACTTCCCGCGCCCGGAACATCCGCTCTATCCCCTCATGCCGCGTCCCGTGGAGCGCGACAAGTGGGATGCCACGCTGCAGAACCTCCTGGGCTACTGCCGGGACACCACCCTCATGGACATCATACGCGACTGTGGCGAGAAGCTCTATCAGCCCTACTCCAAGTACCCCGCGGCCACCAGCGTTCACCATGCCTTCCCCGGCGGACTGCTCAACCATACGTGGCAGATGCTCCACATGTTCGAGGGACTCTATCCCGTGCTGCCCTACGATGACGTGAAACCCGAACGGGTCATCCTGGCCGTTCTCTTCCACGACTATGGCAAACTCCTGGAGTACAACAGGGAGGGGGAGACGCAGGAGGCCATGTTCCTGCTGGGACACATCTACATCTCCTCCTACAAGCTCCATGACGAACTGAAGAAGCATGGGGTGGATGAGCATGAGGCATCGCGCATCGTACACTGTGTGCTGGCCCACCACGGACTGCGTGAGCATGGGTCGCCCGTGGTGCCCTGCATGCAGGAGGCCGTCATCGTCACTTACCTGGACAACCTCTCGGCCAAGACAGATGCCATCAGTGGTGCGGGAAACATGGAGAAGGTCTTTGCCCTTGATACACACGTGGTAAAATGACGCAAAAGAACGATGAGAGATATATGCGCGCTGCCCTCCAGGAGGCGCAGCGCGCTTTTGATGAGAACGAGATCCCCGTAGGGGCTGTGGTGGTGTGTCGCGACACCATCATTGCGCGTGCCCATAACATGACAGAGCGACTTACCGATGTCACGGCCCATGCCGAGATGCAGGCTATCACCGCTGCCGCCGAGTATTTGGGAGGCAAGTACCTCACGGAGTGTACGCTCTACGTCACTGTGGAACCCTGCATCATGTGTGCAGGAGCACTCGGATGGGCTCAGATGGGAGGCGTAGTGTTCGGAACCTCCGATGAGAAGCGTGGATACCAGCGTTTCGCCCCTCAGGCCCTACACCCGCGTACAGAAGTGCGCAGCGGAGTGCTCCAGGAGGAGTGTGCCGCCCTCATGAAGGATTTTTTCAAGCGGAAGAGGTAGTTCTGTTAAGGTGGGTTCTATTAAGTAACGTGAGTTCGATGAATATACTTTAGAATAAAGTAAGCTGTCTGTCATTTGAA
>CALZGT010000183.1 GCA_945787235.1 uncultured Prevotellaceae bacterium | reverse complement strand
AAATGTCAATGCCACACAAACCCTACATCAGCTGGTCGTATTCAAAATCACGATTCAAGCGGTAGGCAAGTCCTGTCATTGTGGCCAGGAGTTCACCTTTCTGGTTGGTGATGTGTATGTCGCAATAAGGCAGTTTGCGGTGGTCAAGCACCTCGCGGCACTCGGCCGTGAGGGTGTCGCCCAACTGGCCGGACTTCATGAAGGTGATGGTATTGGAGATGCCGAGGGTGAGTATGCCATGGCTGTTGGCTACGGCAGCAAAGGCCAAGTCGGCCAACGTGTAGAGCACGCCGCCCTGACATACCCCTCCCCCATTGAGGTGACGTTCCGTAACGGTGAGCTGTGCCCGAGCCACGCCGGGGGCCACATGAATGAGTTGTGCGCCGATGCTGGCAGCAAAATGGTCTTCTGTGTTGAGTTTTTCCAGTAGTGTCATGATGAAGGTACGAATTTTTATCGAAATACCAAAGTAAATATCTGATTATCAGAATGTAAATTTATAGAGCATCTCTAAACTACTCTAAGCTATGAACTACGAACCCACTTCCGGCAACTGCTCGACATCATCCACGTCGAGGAACTTGCCTACGGGATTCTTGGCACTGTCCTTACCACCCTTCTTGAGAAGTTTTGAAGTGGTGGTGAGGATGCTCTGAGCCCCAGGCGTGAGTTTGTTCTCTGCTTTCTGGTAGGCATCCTGCGCATTCTTCAGGGCCGCACCGATGGCCGTATAATGTTTCATGAACTGCCCCACACGGTCTATCATCTCGTTGACGAGTTCGAAAATCTCCGCCTGACTGTTGACCTGCGCTATCTGCGTCCACGTCATCTTGATGATGCGGAGAGCCGCGAAGAGCGTCTGCTCGTCAGCGATATAGACATTGCTGTCCATGGCCTGACGCCACAGGGAGGGTTTGCAGCGCAACGCCTCCCACCAGGCAGCGGAGATGGGTACGAACATGATGACATAGTCCATGCGGCTGGCCGTCTTCTTGTGGTACTTGGCATAGTTCTTCTGCGAGAGAATCCTCACCTGGTTCTCGATGCTGCGGACATGACGCTCCAGGTACATGGTGCGCTCCTCAGGCGTAGTGGCATTGGCGAAGTTGATGAAGTCCGTGAGGCTGACCTTGGAATCGATGATGACATCGCGCACGGTGTCCAGGTGAAAAAGCACGTCGGGCCTCAGTCCACTCCCCTCCTCGTCCTTCAGCGCACGTCCGTTCTCATCCTTCATGACATACTGCAGTTCGTAGTGAACCCCCTTCGTGAATCCCTGCTTGCTGAGGATCTCGTCCAGAATGGCCTCCCCGTAATCCCCCTGCACCTTGATGTCATGCTTGAGGGCCGTGGTCAGTTCCACAGCACTCCGCTGCGCCTCAGCAGTACTCTTGAGGATGGCATCCAGGTTGGTCTTCAGCGACCCACCGAAGGCACTCTGCTCACGGGCATACCCGTCCATGGCCTCCTTCATGCGAGCAATGTTCTCGTTGAGAGGATCCACGATACCCTTGATGTTACGCTGACTCAGGTCAGAAAACTCCTGCTGGCGCGAGCGCAGCATGTCCTCGGTGGCCGCTTTCATATCCGTACGCAGGTTCATGACACTCTGCTGGAAAGACTCCCTCATGGCCTCCACAGCCTCACTGTGACGCCGTTCCTGAGCCTTCAGGACTTCCTGATGACGGTGTTCCTGTGCCCTTAGAGCCTCCTGGTTTCTCTGTTCCTGTGCCCCGAGAGCCTCCCGGTGACGCTGTTCCTGAGCCTCCACGTAAGCCTTGTGCTGCTGCTCCGCCTGTTCGGCCTGTCGCTGCGAACTTATGGTGAGGTCCTTGTACTGCTGTTCCAAAGTGGCTATCTTGGCCACGAACGATGCCTGCTGCATACGGGCCAGAAGATAGCCCAAGGCGGCACCGAGGATGAATCCGATGATAATGTAAAGCATAAAAAAAGTATCAGAAAACATATTGTAGGAGCACGGCATCGCAGAAGCCGCCGGGGAGGGAAATCCAGTCACGTAGCGTAGCCGTACGTGAGAATCCTGCCGCGAGAAAGGCATGCAGGGCCGGTGCGTTGTGTGCTGCCACGTAGGCATAGAGTTGGTGTAGGTGCAGGTGCTGGCGGACATAACCGAGAAGTAGTTGCAGGGCAGCCGTACCCCGTCCACGTCCGCGGAAATCGGCATGCAGGGCTATGCCCACCTCAGCCCGCTGGTGCTTGGCATCGTAGGAGAAGATATCGACGAGTCCCACGGCCTGACCTTCGTCCATGAAGACAAGGCGCAGCTGCCCATCCTCATAGAGACTGGCAGAACTGTTCAGGACATACTGTTCAAGGGCGAAACGGCTGAACGGGGCGGTGTTGCAGCCATGCGTCCAGAGCGTTTCCTCATTCTCTATCTGATAGAGGAAATCAACGTCGGAGAGTTCCAGGGCACGGAATGTGAGCATACGGTATGACTGGGTAAGGGTTCAGGGCAAGAGGATGCCCGTCTCGGGGGTATAGGTGGCTATGCGGGGACACGGCTTCCCCTGCTGATGGATGAGCACATCGAGCATGTAACCATAACTGACAGAGGTGGCATCGAAGAGAAGATAGTCGAAGGCAGAGAGGTCGCTTGGCAGCGATTCGGTCTCCTGGAACGTGACCTGTCCTCCCATCTCCTCCACAAGCTGGGTCAAAACCTCCCTGTGGCTGGGGTCACAACAGGCACAGAAACGCGGATGGGAGGCTCCGCGGGGGAGCCAGTCGGTCAGCGCATCAACGCCATGCTTGAGGAGCGTGAGGAAAGCCTTGAAATAGACAGCCAGACGGATGAGGAGTCCGGAAAGGAAATACCGCTGACTGAAATGCTTCTCGTAGAAGATGATCATGGCCTGGTGGAAGACGTTGACATAACGGATGGTGCTGGGGTGCTCGCTCTCCCCCTTGTAGTGGAGGATGGGCTCGGGCACATAGAAATTCTTCCACCCTCCTTGCAGCAACCTGTAGGAGAGGTCGATGTCCTCACCGTACATGAAGAACGTCTCATCAAGCAGTCCCACCTCATCGAGTGCCTTGCGGCGCAACATCATGTAGGCTCCGCTGAGAATCTCTATCTGGGACGGTTTCTCCCTGTCGAGGAAACGCATGTAGTAACGGTCTATGACACGGTGACGGGGGAAGAGACGGTTCAGACCCGTTATCTTGCAGAATGACACCAAAGGGGTGGGCACACCACGGCGTGACTCCCACGCAAACTGACCATGCGCGTTGTACAGAGCTGCTCCGACACTACCTGCCTCGGGATGTGTGTCCATCCAGCGCACAGATGCCTCCAGGGCAGCACGTGTGGCAATGGTATCGGGATTGAGCAGCAGCACATACTCTCCCTGTGAGAGACGTATGGCCCTGTTGTTGGCACGCGAGAACCCTACATTGTCCTCATTGCGCACGAAATGGACGGTAGGGAAATGCGGTTGCAGAAACGCTATCGAACCATCACTCGAAGCATTATCCACAACCCACACGTCAGCCTCCATCCCTCGGGTGGCTTCCATCACGCTGCGAAGGCATTGAAACAAAAACCTCCGCACGTTGTAGTTGACTATTATGACACTGAGCTTAACCAATGAACAATGAACAATGAACAATTAATAATCGGCTGCGCGATGAACTACTCGAAACTCAAAACTTCTCTAAACTCGCAACTACCCTAAACTCTCAACTAAGAAAAATGTTCCTTCCGCTTCTCCGTGGGCCACACGAAGCACATGGCGAGAGCACCAATGATGGGGCAACCCAAGGTGGCAGGACTGTGTAATACGTACCTGACGGCCAGTCCCACGAAGATGATGGCAGCCAGCATGGCCCAACGGAGGTACGCCCACTGGGCATAGCATGAGGGACTGGCTGCGATGGACTTCTGTACGCGGGGCATACGCATGAGGCGTGTGGAGAGATAGACAAAGACGATGGTGAAAAGGTCGGCTGCTATCTCAGCCCCATACTGCAGACTGTCGGGTTGGCTGGCCTCCAGTGCCACGGGCATGTCACGGAACCCTTCGAAGTAAAGCATGACAGTCCCGGCTATCAGGAGGGTCAGGATATAGAGTACCTGTAGTTTTCGGGTCAAAGTGAATTGCATGAACTTGCTATTTATATATAATAAGGTATATAGTGGTTTATCTCTTGAATGGCGTACGGTTGATGATGCTTCGTCCCAGCGTGACCTCGTCGGTATATTGCAGTTCATCATTCTGCGCCACGCCGCGCGCTATGACGCTGATGACAACGTTGGCATCAGCCAGTTTGCGGAAAATGTAGAAGTTGGTGGTGTCGCCCTCCATGGTGGGTGACAGCGCCAGGATGACCTCCTTGACATCATTCTGCTGCACCCTTTCCACCAGGGAGGCTATCTGTAGGTCAGAAGGTCCCACACCGTCCATGGGAGAGATGACACCTCCGAGCACATGATAGAGTCCGCGGAAGGACTGCGTCTTCTCTATGGCCATCACGTCCTGGATGTTCTCCACCACGCAGAGCGTGGCAGCATCACGCTTGGGATTGGAGCAGATGGTACACACATCCTCGTCGCTGATGTTGTGGCACACGCGGCAGTACCTGACCTCCTTGCGCAGCCGCAGCACAGCCTCAGAGAACGCCTCCACCTGTGCCTCCTCCTGACGCAGGAGGTGAAGCACGAAGCGGAGAGCCGTCTTGTGACCTACGCCCGGCAACTTACTGAACTCCTCGACGGCACGGGCCAGGAGGGTAGAAGGATACGTGGGACTCATCT
>CALZGT010000182.1 GCA_945787235.1 uncultured Prevotellaceae bacterium | reverse complement strand
ATAACTAGCATAACTAGCAAAACTAGTTAAACTAGAACGGCTAGACTATCTAGTCAAACTAGTATAACTATGAATTATGAACTAAATAAAAACATACTATAATGGCAAAGAAGAAAGTAGTGGTGGCCTTCAGTGGTGGCCTGGATACAAGTTACAACGTGATGTATCTCACCAAAGAGATGGGATACGAGGTTTATGCAGCCTGTGCAAATACCGGTGGCTTCAGCGAGGAACAGCTGAAGCAGAACGAGGAGAATGCCTACAAGCTAGGCGCAGTGAAATATGTGACGCTTGACGTGACGCAGGAGTACTACGAGAAGTCCTTGAAATACATGGTGTTTGGCAATGTGCTGAGAAACAACTGTTACCCCATTTCTGTGAGCTCTGAGCGCATCTTCCAGGCGCTGGCCATAGCACGCTATGCCAAGGAGATTGGAGCCGATGCCATAGCACATGGTTCTACGGGTGCCGGCAATGACCAGATACGTTTCGACATGACCTTCCTGGTGATGGCACCCGGTGTGGAAATCATTACCCTGACCCGCGACCGCAACCTCTCGCGTCAGGAGGAGGTGGACTACCTCAATGCCAACGGTTATTATGCGGACTTCACGAAACTGAAGTACTCGTACAACGTGGGCATCTGGGGAACTTCCATCTGCGGAGGCGAGATACTGGACTCTACACTGGGATTGCCCGAAACGGCCTACCTGAAGCACGTGACGAAGGAGGGACCCGAAATGCTCCGTCTTGGATTTGAGAAGGGAGAACTCTGTTCTGTGAACGGCGTACATTACGATGACAAGATAAAGGCCATCCAGGAGGTGGAGAAGATTGGTGCTGCCTACGGCATCGGACGTGACTGCCACGTGGGTGATACCATCATCGGCATCAAGGGGCGTGTTGGCTTCGAGGCAGCTGCCCCCATGCTCATCATCGGCGCTCACCGTTTCCTTGAGAAATATACCCTGAGCAAGTGGCAGCAGTACTGGAAAGACCAGGTGGCCAACTGGTACGGCATGTTCCTGCACGAGAGCCAGTACCTGGAGCCCGTCATGCCCGACATTGAGGCGATGCTCACCAGCAGCCAGCGCCATGTGACGGGAGAGGTGACGCTGGAACTCCGTCCTCTCGGCTTCCAGACGGTGGGAGTGGACAGTCCCAATGACCTGGTGAAGAACAAACTGGGTGAGTATGGTGAGACGGCCAAGGCATGGACCTCCGAGGATGCCAAGGGATTCATCAAGGTCACCTCAACGGCCCTGCGTGCCTACTACCTTGCACACCCGGAGGAGAAGAGGTGATGGACAGTTGGCAATTAACAATTAACAATGGGCTGCGTGGTGGATGCTCCTCAACTCATCACCAAACACCCCGATTAGCCAAACTGGAATAACCAGAAAGGTTGTCAGAGAAATGCAAACTATGGCAAGATTAGCAAAATCAAATAGCGACAAGAAACTGTGTGGCGTGTGTGGCGGATTGGCCGCTTATTTCGGCCTTGATTCCACCGCCATACGACTGGGATGGATTCTCTTCACCCTGCTGGGAGGCAGCGGACTGCTGGCTTACCTCGTCCTGGCACTTGTCATGCCCAAAGAGTAAACGATATGATACGAGTAGGAATATTAGGAGCCGCAGGCTATACGGGAGGTGAACTCATCCGCCTCCTCATACACCACCCTGAGGTGGAGATTGTCTTTGCCAACTCAGAGAGCAATGCAGGCCACAAGTTTTATGATGTACATGAGGGACTGCTGGGCGACACAGAGATGGAGTTCACCAGCGAAATGCCGTTCGGCGAGGTTGATGTGCTGTTCTTCTGTTTCGGACACGGCAAGAGCGAGGCTTTCCTCCGTGAACACGAGGTGCCTGAAGGGGTGAAGATCATCGACCTGGCACAGGATTTCCGCATAGCGGGGCAGCATGACTACGTTTATGGTCTGCCCGAGATACACCGCGAGCAGACGCGCCAGTGCCGGCACCTGGCCAACCCAGGTTGCTTTGCTACCTGCATACAGTTGGGTCTGCTCCCCTTGGCCTCAGCCGGACTGCTGACGCACGACATCAGTGTGAATGCCATCACGGGCAGCACGGGGGCGGGTCAGAAGCCAGGTGCCACCACGCACTTCTCCTGGCGCACCCACAACCTCTCGACCTACAAGCTCTTCACGCATCAGCACCTGCACGAGATATGCCAGACACTCAACGAACTGCGTCCACAGGGCACACCCGCTGTGGTGGACACCCTGGACGAGGGGTACGGAAAGGAAGGCATCACCGTGGATTTCATACCCTATCGGGGTGACTTCCCACGCGGTATCTTCTGCACCGAGGTCATTACCCTCGATGAGGCCCGTGACGAGGAGCAGGTGGTGGAACTCTATAAGCATTTCTACCAGGATGCGGCTTTCACCCATTACTGCGACAAGGCACCCGACCTGAAGCAGGTGGTCAACACCAACAAGGCCCTTGTACATGTGGACGTGTTCGGACGCAAGGTGGTGGTGACCTCCGTGATAGACAATCTGCTGAAGGGAGCCGTGGGGCAGGCCGTGCAGAACATGAACCTGATGTTCGGGCTGGACGAGAAAACCGGACTCCAACTGAAGGCTGTGGCCTTCTAAGGTGGGTGCTGAATATCTTGAGATAGAGTTGAAACCCATCAAACCAATTGACAATAACATAGCTATATGGAACTATTTGACGTATATCCCCTTTTCGACATCGCCATAGAACACGGCGAGGGTTGCCGCGTGTGGGACGGGAAGGGACAGGAGTATCTGGACCTCTACGGAGGTCATGCCGTTATTTCGGTGGGCCATGCCCATCCCCACTACGTAGAGGCCATCAGCAGCCAGGTGGCCAAGTTGGGATTCTATTCCAACTCCGTGCAGAACCCCCTGCAGCAGGAACTGGCCCATACGCTGGGCAAGGTGAGTGGCTACGAGGACTATCAACTGTTCCTCATCAACAGCGGAGCCGAGGCCAATGAGAATGCGCTCAAGTTGGCCAGTTTCTACAACGGACGTACCCGTGTGCTGAGTGCCGAGAAGGCATTTCACGGACGTACCTCGCTGGCTGTAGAGGCCACGGCGAATCCCAAAATCATTGCCCCCATCAATGCCAACGGACACGTCACCTACCTCCCGCTCAACGACCTGGAGGCATGGCGCAGCGAACTTGAGAAGGGGGACGTATGTGCCGTCATCCTGGAATGCATACAGGGTGTAGGCGGCATCCGCCTGGTGGAGGCTTCCTTCCTGCAGGGACTCCGTGAACTGTGTGACAAGTACGACACGGTGCTCATCTGTGACGAGATTCAGTGCGGGTATGGCCGCAGCGGCAAGTTCTTCGCACACCAGTGGCTCGACGTGAAGCCCGACATGATTACTGTGGCTAAAGGCATCTGCAACGGATTCCCCATGGGAGGCGTGCTTATCGCCCCCAAGTTCAAGCCTGTATATGGACAGCTGGGAACGACCTTCGGAGGCAACCACCTGGGATGTGCCGGAGCATTGGCCGTGCTGGACATCATTGAGAGCGAGCAATTGGTGGAGAATGCCCGCAGGGTGGGTGAACACCTCATGACAGAACTCCTCAAGATGAAGGAGAATCCCAGTGAAGGACAGCGGGTACACATCACCGGGGTGAGAGGCCGCGGTCTCATGATAGGCATAGAACTGGATGTTCCCTACAAGGAAACCCGTAACAGGCTCATCTACGAGGAGCATGTCTTCACGGGTTGTTCGGGCACCCACGTCATACGTCTGCTGCCCCCTCTCTGCCTCACCATGGAGGAGGCTGACGAGTTCCTGGAGAAGTTCAGGAGGGTACTGGCATGAAGAGGGTAGTGGTGAAGGTGGGCAGCAACGTGCTCACCCAGACGGGAGGCAAACTCAACGTGACGCGTGTCTCGGCCCTGGTGGACCAGATAGCCTGGATGCGCCACCATGGTTTTGAGGTGATTCTCGTCACCTCGGGAGCCGTGGCATGCGGACGGCGGGAACTGTCCATCGACCACGAACTGGACTCGGTGGAACAGCGACAGCTCTACTCGGCCGTGGGGCAGGTCAAGTTGGTGAACCTCTACTATGACCTCTTCCGCGAATATGGCATGCACGTGGGACAGGTGCTGACCATGAAGGAGAACTTCCTCACCGAAGAGCTGTACCTGAACCAGCGGGCCTGCATGGAGGTCATGCTGCAGAATGGGGTCATACCCGTGGTCAACGAGAATGATACGGTGTGCGTCACGGAACTCATGTTCACCGACAACGATGAACTGAGTGGACTCATGGCACGTATGCTCAAGGCCGACATGCTCATCCTGCTCAGCAACATTGACGGACTCTATACCGGAGACCCTGCCTTGCCGGAGTCGAGACTCATACGTACCGTAAAGCCTGACGAGGACTTGGCAGACTACATACAGACGAAAAAGAGCAGTGCGGGACGTGGGGGCATGGCTTCCAAGTACCATACGGCCAGCACGCTGGCCAGGGATGGCGTGCGCGTCATCATTGCCAACGGCGAGCGTGAGCACATCCTGCCTGACCTCATCAACCATCCTGACGAGACCCCGCATACGGAGTTCGTAGTACATGGATAGCCGGGCTATCCATGCTCCCATAAAACTAAAATATTGTGAAACAGATATTCGAAAATGCAAAGCGGGCCAGCCGTGAACTGGCTCTCCTCACCGATGAGACCCGCAATGCCGTGCTGCACAAGGTGGCCGGAGCCATTGCCGCACGCCGGCAGGAACTGCTGGAGGCCAATGCC
>CALZGT010000181.1 GCA_945787235.1 uncultured Prevotellaceae bacterium | reverse complement strand
GAGAAGGCCCAGACCGTCTTCGAGTACATCGGCATGGGACTGCTCCTTGCCCTCATGGTCTTCGCCTTTGGCAATGACATCTTCAGGTTCGTACTGAATTAAGTATTTGCTATGAACAACCTGCCCCGTGACCCTTTCATGCTCTTCAGCTACATCAACATGAAGCTGCGCGACGAGTATTCCTCGCTCGATGCCCTCTGCGAAGACCTGGATGTCAACCGCGAGGTGCTGGAGACAACCCTCGGCTCTCTTGGCTACGAATACAGTCCTGAGCACAACAAGTTCTGGTAACCAACCTTCTGACATTCCTCATCACATGCTGTTGAATCAACCGAAGAAATCCTCCCTCCGTGGAGGTGGGCTGGGGAGTCTCCTCCTCATCCTCCTGCTCCTTGTGGGCTGCAAAGATGCCCGTCAGGAAGCCCGTGACACCCAGGCTGCACAGGGCAGTGTCCTGCTTTCCGAAGCCCGCACCCTTTGCCAGGCAGGCCGTTACGATGCTGCCCGCGACACCATCCACTCCCTCCGCCTTACCTGTCCCCTTGCCATCGAGGCACGCAAGCAGGCCATTCTGCTGATGGACAGCGTGGAGATGCTGGCCGCTCAGGACAGTCTCGCCACTCTGCCCGAACGCATGGACACGGCCCTGGCCGGCTATGCCGCTGAGTACGAGCGCCTCTCCCTGAAGGCGCAGTTCTTCCAGCGCAAGCTGGAGCATGACAAGAAGTAAGCAGTCACCGACATGAATACTTATCTTACCGACGAAGAACTGGCCCTGCACCTGGACCGCAACCCCATCTTCCACCTCATCGGCGATGCAGCCGATGGTCTGGGACTGGAGGCTTACGTGGTGGGCGGTTATGTGCGTGACATCTTCCTGGAGCGTCCCTCCAAGGACATCGATGTCGTCGTAGTGGCCCCTCAGGGACATCCGCAGGATGCCCCGGGCATTGCTGTGGCCAAGGCACTCGTCAACCACCTCAAGAGCGAGCATCGCAAGGCATGGCTCAGCGTCTTCCGCAATTTCGGGACGGCACAGGTCAAGACTTCCCTCACTCCGCAGGAGGGGGAGGACGAGGAGGCTTTCACCGAGGTGGAGTTCGTGGGGGCACGCCGTGAGAGCTACAGCCATGACTCCCGCAAGCCCATCGTGGAGGATGGCACGCTGGAGGATGACCTCGACCGTCGCGACCTGACCATCAATGCCCTGGCCATCTGTCTCAACCGTGACAGTTACGGCCAACTCATTGACCGCTTCGACGGACTCGACGACATGGAGGACGGGCTCATCCGCACGCCGCTGGATCCCGACATCACTTTCTCCGACGACCCCCTGCGCATGATGCGTGCCATACGCTTTGCCACACAGCTCAATTTCCAGATTGACGAGGAGACCTTTGCTGCGTTGGAGCGCAACCGTGAGCGCATCAGCATCATCTCGCGCGAACGCGTCATCGACGAACTCAACAAGATCATGATGGCTCCGCATCCCAGCAAGGGATTCGTCGAGCTCTCCCGCTGCGGACTCCTCACCCTCATCTTCCCCGAACTGGCAGCGATGGAAGGGGTGGAGACGGTGAACGGACGTGCCCATAAGGATAACTTCTACCATACGCTGGAGGTGCTGGAGAACGTGGTGCGTGCCGGTGCTCCTCTCTACCTGCGTTGGGCTGCCCTGCTCCATGACATTGGCAAACCGCGCAGCAAACGCTGGGAACCTGGGGTGGGGTGGACGTTCCACAACCATAACTTCATTGGGGAAAAGATGGTGCCTGCCATCTTCCGCAACCTCAAATTGCCGCTTGACGACAGGATGAAGTACGTCCAGAAACTTGTCAGCCTGCACATGCGTCCCATCGTCATTGCCGATGAGGAGGTGACGGACAGTGCCGTGCGCCGTCTGCTCTTCGAGGCCGGGGAGGACATCGATGACCTCATGACGCTCTGTGAAGCTGACATCACGAGCAAGAACAGGGAGAAGAAGCAGCGTTTCCTCGACAATTTCCGCCTTGTGCGTGAGAAACTCAAGGACCTCCAGGAGCGTGACAACTACCGCACCTGGACCAATCCCGTCACGGGCGAGGAAATCATGGAGACCTTCCACCTCAAGCCCTGCCGTGAAGTCGGGGAACTGAAGCAGGCCATCAAGGATGCCATCTGGGAGAGCCGTATTCCCAATACGCACCAGGCTGCCAGGGAGTTCATGATGGAGGAGGCAAGGCGAAGGGGGATAATTGTTAATTGAAAACAGTTCATAGCACACAATATGTCTCAAGTTTGGATATGCGCCGCTGGCCTATGCGGTGCCACGATAGTCGGCAGTCTGATAGGCTTTATGATCAAGGAACTGCCTCATAAGTGGAATGATACCGTACTCGGATATTGTGCCGGCGTCATGCTGGCAGCCTCTACCATCGGTCTCATCGTTCCGGCCTTCGAAATGACGGGACACTGGTGGTTCGTGGCCATTGGTGTCATGGTGGGTGCCCTCTTCCTCAATCTCCTGGACTTGGTGACACCCCACCTCCACCATATCACGGGTTTGGATGAGGCTGAGCACCACCACAATGCTTCGCTCAACCATGTCCTGCTCTTTGTCATGGCCATTGCCCTTCACAAACTGCCCGAAGGCATGGCAGCCGGCGTGAGCATGAGCGAGGGAACCGATGGCAGTTGGTCTGTCACGTTGGGCATAGCCCTACAGAACGTACCCGAAGGCATGGTAGTCATTGCTCCCCTCCTGGTGGCGGGTGTTAGCCATGCACGCACCTTCCTTATCTCCACCGTCATCGGACTCCTTGAGGTCATTGGCGTATGGTTGGGTTTTGCCATGGGTACTGCCTCTCAACTCATGCTTCCCTTCATGCTCGGCTTTGCCGGTGGTGCCATGCTCTATGTCACCAGCGACGAGATGATACCCGAGACTCACGCCCACGGCTATCAGAAGCAAGCTACCTACGCCCTCTTGCTCGGCTTCATGACCCTCGTCCTCGTGGAACGTTTCTTTGAGGCATAGGGACTCTGTGACACACCCTCTGACCTCTTGCCCTCGCAGACCTTTAGACATGGTTGCCTATGTTTTAGAAAGGTTTTTGATGAAAGTTGCCTATGTTTTAGAAAGGTTTTCGGCAAAAGTTGCCTATGTTTTAGAAAAAAGCTGTATCTTTGCGCCATCATATTATTAAGGTGGAATGAATATGTTTGCAAGAGATTTGACGGAACAACTGAGACAATGGCGGAACAATCCCCGTCGGAAACCGCTTGTACTCCGAGGGGCACGGCAGGTCGGAAAGACAACACTGGTCAAGGAATTTGGACAGGAGTTTGACTCCTTTATTTCACTAAATCTGGAAACAGACGATTCAGAGTTGTTCCGCCGTTTCAGTAATATCCTCGACCTTTGGCAATATCTATGTTTGAAGCACCATATCGTTCAGGACAAGAGCAAGGCTGTCCTGCTGTTTATCGATGAGATACAGGAAGAGCCAAAAGCCGTAGCCATACTGCGATATTTCTATGAAGACTTGCCATGGGTGTATGTAATAGCAGCCGGCAGCCGTTTGCATAGCCTTATGAAGCAGCATGTTTCGTTCCCTGTGGGCCGTGTTGAATATATGACCTTGCGCCCATGTTCCTTTGTAGAATATATAAACGCCAAGGAAGGAGGGCAATGGGCTGATATGCTGCGAAACATCTCTGTTCCCGATTTCATGCACGAGGAAATGATTTCCTCCTTCAATACCTATGCGCTTATTGGTGGAATGCCCGAGGCAGTTGGCGAATATCTTGACCATCAGGACATAGAAAGACTGTCACCGATATTTAATTCTTTAATCAAAGGCTACAATGAGGATGCCGAGAAATTTGCAAAAAACACCGAACAAGTAAGGCTTTTGAGGCACATACTGGCTACGGCATGGTTTTCTGCTGCCGAAACCATCACATTCTCTGGATTTGGCAACAGTAAATTTACGTCCACACAGATACATGATGGTATGGACTTGTTGGAAAGGGCCTATCTGCTGTCGCTTGACTATCCTGTGACCTCAACCTCCGCCCCTGCATTGCCGTCAACCCGACGATCCCCGAAACTGATAATGGTTGACACTGGTCTGACAAATTTCATGGCAGGCATACAACTGGAATATCTGCAGAACAAGAATCTGCTCGATACGTGGCGAGGCAGATCGGCAGAACACATTGTGGCACAAGAGCTACGTGTGGTGCTTGACAGGCATTACCGCGAACAGCAGTTTTTCTGGATAAGGGACAAGAAAGGAGCTACTGCCGAAGTGGATTTTATCTGGCAGGATGGAACCGACATCATCCCCATCGAGGTCAAGGCTGGCACAAACTCCCATCTGCGTTCGTTGCATGCTTTTGTCAATGGCTGTGGCCGCAGTGTTGTTGCCGTAAGAATATGGAGCGGTCCTTTATCGATACAAGACATCGAGACCCCATCACCTGAAAACAAGCCTTTCCGTCTGATAAACCTGCCGTTCTATTATGCAGGACAGCTTGACAAGGTTCTGGCGACCATTTAGTCGTTTGACCTGTCGGTTATCCCCTTGTTTCTCTTCCAGTGCTTGTTGCTTGATTTCAAGCATTGTCCGCTCATATACCTCCTGCAACTGGTAACATGCCACTCCAAGTGGTGTGGTGACACCACACGGTGACCATTCTACCACAGAGGAGTCCTTGTCTTTGCAGAGCAGGATGCCTATGCTCGGATTGTCATCATATCCTTTAAGGTGGGTTCTAAGTAGGTGTGCAAAATGATTTTTATAATGATTGTATTGATTGGTGATGCA
>CALZGT010000180.1 GCA_945787235.1 uncultured Prevotellaceae bacterium | reverse complement strand
GGTTGCTGCAACAGCATACCAGTTGGCACCCAGGAACTCACAAATCATGTTGTAACCCTTAGCACTGATGAGGGCTACGATGTTCATTGACGCGTGGAAGGTCAAGAACAGGACAAGCGCAATGCCGGTTACCGACATCACCACTTTCCTACCAATAGATGATTTGATTAACCACATAGATTGATTGAATTAAGTTAATAAATAGTTTTAGTTATAACATTCTTTTCTGTTGCTTTTCGACAGGGCAGGACAGGCATGGAGTAAGGTGTCCGAAACGACCAAAATCGCACGCGTACTACCCTAATTGGTATAGATTTGTTGCAAAATTAAGTTTTTTTTGCCATTTGAACAAACAAAAAGGGCAATAGTTTCATTAAAAAGCATTACTTTTGTGCTTAGAAACTGCAAATGGGTACAAAATGGAGCAAAAATTCGATGTTATCGTGGTAGGAGCCGGGCATGCTGGATGTGAAGCTGCAGCAGCCTGCGCACGCATGGGAGCCAGGACGTGTCTGGTCACCATGGATATGAACAAGATTGCACAGATGTCGTGCAATCCTGCTGTCGGTGGCATCGCAAAGGGTCAGATGGTACGCGAGGTGGACGCCCTGGGCGGACACATGGGTGAGGTCACGGACAAGTGCTCCATACAGTTCCGCATGCTGAACCGCTCTAAGGGGCCCGCCATGTGGAGTCCGCGTGCCCAGTGCGACCGCGGCAAGTTCATCTGGGCCTGGAGGGAAATCCTTGAGAACACTCCCCACCTGTCCATCTGGCAGGACCAGGTCAAGGAACTGCTGACGGAAACCATCTACACCCCCGAAGGCAGACAGCCAGAGGGCCCCAAGGTACGTGTCACCGGTGTGAGGACTTACCTCGACGTGACACTCAGGGCGCGCTGTGTCATCATCACGGCAGGCACCTTCCTGAACGGACTGATGCACATAGGGCGTACCCAGTTGCCCGGTGGCCGCACGGCAGAACCGCCCTCACTGCTGCTTACAGAATCCATCACACAGCATGGGATAAAGGCGGGACGCATGAAGACAGGTACGCCGGTGCGCATCGATGGTCGCTCGGTGGATTTCTCCCTCATGACAGAACAGCCTGGCGATGCACTTCCCTATAAGTTCTCTTATCTTGGTAACAGTCGGGTTCTCAAACAGTTGCCATGCTGGATATGCTTCACCAACCCAGAGGTTCACAGTACCCTCAGGGAGGGTCTACCCGACTCTCCCCTCTACAATGGGCAGATACAGAGCATAGGTCCGCGCTACTGTCCGAGCATAGAGACCAAACTGGTCACTTTTGCAGACAAAGAGGAGCACCAGCTCTTCCTGGAACCTGAAGGGGAAAGCACACAGGAATACTACCTGAACGGATTCTCCTCCTCACTGCCCATCGACATCCAGATGGCTGCACTGAGGAAGATTCCGGCTTTCCGCAATCTCCAGATATATCGTCCCGGCTATGCCATCGAGTACGACTATTTCGACCCTCAACAGCTCTACGCCACCCTGGAGTCGAAAATCGTAGAGGGACTTTATCTGGCAGGACAGGTGAATGGTACTACGGGCTATGAGGAAGCGGCCGGACAGGGCATCGTGGCGGGCATCAACGCTGCGCTGAAATGTGCGGGCAGTGACCCCTTTCTCATGCAGCGCGACGAGTCCTACATTGCGGTGCTCATCGATGACCTTGTCACCAAGGGGGTGGATGAACCCTATCGTATGTTCACCTCACGCGCAGAGTACCGCATCCTGCTGCGTCAGGACAATGCGGACGCTCGTCTCACCCCCAAGTCCTACGCGCTGGGACTGGCCAGCGAGGAACGCATGAGGGCCTGGACAGAGAAGGACGAACACATCCGACGCATTCTGCGCTTTGCAGAAGAGTTTTCCGTTAAAGCCAACATCATCAACAGCACCCTGGAAGGCATGGGCGAAAAACCGCTTGCCAAGGGTTGCAAACTTATCGACATACTTTCACGGCCTACGGTGACCCTCCAGGGTATGGCTGGCACACTCCACAAACTGGCTGAGGTGCTGGATGCCATTCCCTCCCGCAAGGAGGAAATCATCGAGGCTGCCGAGATTCAGATAAAATACAGAGGTTATATAGAGAGGGAAAGACAGCAGGCAGAGAAGATGAAGCGACTGGAGTCCATACGCATCCGAGGTCGCTTCGACTATGCCTCTCTTCAGTCGCTCTCCACCGAGGCACGGCAGAAGCTGGAACGCATACAGCCCGAGACGCTGGCGCAGGCCAGCCGCATCCCTGGCGTATCACCCAGTGACATCAATGTGCTGCTGGTGCTCATGAACCGCTGAAAACGCAATGTTACACGTGGAACAATGCAAGGTAAAAGGGGTAAGAGGTTATAGGTTATAGGTTATCGAAAGGGTTAGAGTAGTTTAATGGTTATAGTTTCTGGCAACTCAGTCGTGGATGAAAACTATAACCCAAACACAGTCATAAACCCAACAATAACCCTTTCGATAGCCTATAACCCATAACCTATAAACTATTATAAGGCTAACGGAAAACTATAATGATATGAACAACGAAACACTTCTCAAGAATCTACGTAACGTACCGGACTTTCCCATCAAGGGAATTCAATTCAAGGATGTAAGCACTCTGTTCAAGAACCCCGAGTGCCTGCAGATCATGTCGGACGAACTCTACGAACTCTACAAAGACAAAGGAATCACCAAGGTGGTGGGCATCGAAAGCCGTGGCTTCGTGATGGGAGCCATCCTGGCACAAAGGCTGGGGGCCGGCTTCGTGATGTGCCGCAAGCCGGGTAAGTTGCCGGCAGATACCAAGAAAATGAGTTACAAGAAGGAATACGGTGAAGATACCATCGAAATCCATACGGATGCCATCGATGAAAATGATGTCGTACTCCTGCACGATGACCTGCTGGCCACGGGAGGTTCCATGGCGGCTGCCTACCGTCTGGTGAAGGAGTTCCGCCCCAAGAAGACGTACATCAACTTTCTCATAGAACTCACCATCGAAGGACTCAACGGAAGAGCAGCCTTCGAAGAGGGAACGGACATCAGCACGCTGATGAGAATATGAGAATAGTTGAGAGGTTATGGGTTATCGAAGAGTTATTCGACATACGTCTCATCAAGCTTCGCAAGTGAGAGGTTATAGGTTATAGGTTATCGAAGGGGTTATGGTTTTTGAGGTTATAGTTCATGGCTGCTCAATAGTGGATGAGAACCATAACCCGAAGACAACGGGACATGTACTCTAACCCCTTCGATAACCCATAACCTATAACCCATAACCTATAACCCATAACCCCAAAACTATAACCTGAATACAGTCTCAAACCAACAATAACCCTTTCGATAACCTATAACCCATAACCTATAACCCATAACCTATAACCTATAACCCACAACCTCTCATCTATAAACTATGAACCATGAACTGTTAAAAGGTATCGTGCAGAACCTCCCCGAATGTCCAGGATGCTATCAGTACCTGGACGAGGAAGGAACGGTCATCTATGTAGGAAAAGCGAAAAACCTGAAGAGGCGCGTTTCTTCATATTTCAACAAGACGCAAGACAACCTGAAGACAAGAATCCTGGTGAGCAAGATCCGCGATATAAAATACACCGTGGTGAACACGGAGACGGATGCCCTGCTGCTGGAGAACAACCTCATCAAGAAATTCAATCCGCGCTACAACATCTTGCTGAAGGATGGGAAGACGTACCCGAGCATCGTGGTGACGAACGAATACCTCCCCAGGATTCACATGACGAGAAAGATTGTCAAGGGCTATGGCACGTACTTCGGCCCGTACAGTCACGTACCTACCATGTATGGCCTGTTGGAACTCATCAACAACCTCTACCCTATCCGCCGATGCAACGAGCGCATCAGCAAGGACAGCATCCTGGCAGGTAAGCATAAGGAATGCCTGGAGTACCACATCAAGAACTGCAAGGCTCCATGCATCGGACTTCAGAGTCCAGAGGAGTACCGCAAGAACATCGAGGAGGCGAAGGAGATTCTGAAGGGCAATACGGGGGAGTTGAAAAGGAAGCTCATGGCACAGATGAAACAGCTGGCGGAGGATATGAGGTTTGAAGAGGCAGAACAGCTGAAGAAGAAATACGTCATGCTGGAGAACTACCAAAGCAAGAGCGAGGTGGTCAGCAGCACGCTCCACAACATCGACGTCTTCGACATTGAGGACAACGAGAAGGTAGCCTACATCAACTACCTGCACGTGGCAAATGGCTGCATCGTAAGGGCCTTTACGTTCGAGTACGTAAAGCGTCTGGAGGAGACCAAGGAGGAGCTTCTGCTTGCAGGAATCCTTGAAATGCGGAACCGTTACGGCAGTGAAAGTAAGGAGGTTATCGTTCCGTTCCCCGTGGAACAATTAAACTTCTACTCTAACGTCATCATACCTCAGAGGGGGGACAAGAAGAAGCTCCTGGACCTCTCACGACTGAACGTGATGCAATACAAGAAGGACCGCATAAGGCAAAGCGACAAGCTCAATCCTGAGCAGAAAAGCGTTAGGCTTCTGAAGGAGTTGCAGGATACCTTGCGCCTCCCTACCCTACCCTTGCACATAGAATGCTTTGACAATTCCAACATCTCTGGAACGGATGCAGTGGCAGCCTGTGTGGTGTTCATGAAGGGCAAACCCAGCAAGAACGACTACCGCAAATACAACATTAAAACGGTGGTGGGTCCCGACGATTATGCCTCAATGAGGGAGGTGGTGAGACGGCGTTATACGCGTTTGATGGAGGAAGAAAAACCACTTCCAGACC
>CALZGT010000179.1 GCA_945787235.1 uncultured Prevotellaceae bacterium | reverse complement strand
TTCTTCGACCGGCATGAGGGGAAGGAGTTCGTGGGATTTGCCTTGCATGATGACTTCAACAGGCAGGATATAGAGCGCAAATGCCAGCGGTATTACTTCCTCATGCGATGGAACTACCGATGCTCCTTCGAGGCGGCATGGAAACTTGCACTGGCCAAACTCCTCCGTCATGCGACCCTGAAACTCCAGGAATGGATGCACGTGGAACGAGGGCATGAGCTGACTTTCCGCAATGGTTATAACTGGGTCTCACTGACCGAAGCTGCCGTAACCTTCCTGTTGGAACAGGAAGGCTTCATCTGCCACCGGTTTGCCTTCACCTCGTGTGCCGATGAAATCTACAAGCACTCCCTACTCATCAGCCATCCCGACTTCAGCCAGAGGCTCTACGACACCACGGATGCGCGAAGGGGCAGCCTGCGATACATAGACTTCCAACGCAATGCGGGTACGGAAAACCGTGGGGAACCCTACAACTGGCAGGAGGGTGACGAGGAGGAACTGCTACAAAGTGGTTGTCTCTTCGCAAGGAAGTTCACCTCAAGGCATCCCGCGGTCATCAAGGCCATCGTCAAGGCCATCAATCCCTGAAGACTCCCGACATAAGACAATAACAGAACCCGACTCAACCACAACGGACACATGAAAATACTCTTCATCACTCCTTCTCTCTACATACCCGGAGGCGTAGAACGCGTTCTCACCATGAAGATGAACTGGCTGGCCCGTCACACGGACTGGGACATCAACGTATGTCTGACCGATGGCATGGGCAAGGAACCCTATTATCCGCTCGACCATCGCATCAAGGTCTATAACCTGAACATTGGCTTCGAGGAACTGTGGTCCTTGCCTTTCTTCCGCAAGGTGCCAGTATATCTGTGGAAGCAACGGCTCTACCGCAAAAAGCTCGGAGCCCTGCTTGAAACCTTGCGGCCCGACATCACGGACTCATTGCTTCGGAGGGAAATCAACTTCCTGTGCAGTTTGCGCGACGGCAGTGCCAAGGTCGGCGAACTGCATGTCAACAGAAAAAACTACAGAAACTTCGAGAGTCACGAGACGAACTTCCTCAAAGAGGCCTTCAGCAAGATGTGGATGGAAATGCTCCTCCGACAGCTGAAACGGCTTGACCGCTTCGTCGTTCTCACCCAGGAAGATGCAGAGAACTGGCCTGAAGTACCGCACGTAGAGGTGATACCCAATCCCGTGGAAAGGCTGGCCTCCACCCCCTGCCATAGTGAAAGGAAGAGGGTGATAGCCGTGGGGAGGTACTCATACCAAAAGGGATTTGACCTGCTCATCGAGGCATGGAAGAGCGTACACCAGAGGCATCCCGACTGGACGCTGTGTGTCTTCGGCGGCGGAGACACTGCCCCCTACGAGAGGATGCTTAAGGAATGGGCACTTACGGACTGCGTACAGCTCAACGCCCCCACAACGGAAATAGAGAAGGAGTTTCTAGACAGCAGCCTCTTCGTACTCTCATCACGCTTCGAGGGATTTCCCATGGTACTCATCGAGGCACTGGGCTACGGCATGCCCATCGTGTCTTTCTCCTGCCGATGCGGCCCCAGGGACTGTCTGGAGAATGGTGTCAATGGCTGGCTTGTGCCCACAGGAGACACCGAGGCCCTGGCAGACAGGATATGCTGGATGATGGAGCATCCTGAGGAGAGAAAAGCCATGGGGCAGCAGGCGTTCCTTACGGCACGACGCTATCAGCTGGATGCCGTCATGCCCCGATGGGTGGAACTGTTCAAGGAGGTGGCACGTCATAAATCAAAAGAGGCATGAAAGTATTGTTTCTTACCTACCATGGGTTTTCCAGTGTGAGCGGCATAAGCAAGAAGATGCTGGCACAGGTGGAAGGACTCCGCCAGTGCGGTCACGAGGTACATGTGTGCAGTTACGACATCCGTGAGGACGGACACAGGTGCCGCTTCGTGGATGGAGAGGTGCTGCAGGATTTCGGCACGGGACGTCTGGCGGCTCTCCGTAAGCGCATCTGCTACGGCAGCATCTGTGACTATTGCCGCCAGCACCACATCGAGTGGGTCTATGCCCGTTCCTACCACAATGCCAATCCGTTCACCATCCGTCTGTTCCGAAGGCTTAGAAAAGCAGGTGTGAGGAGCGTGATGGAGATTCCCACCTACCCCTACGACCAGGAGTACCTGGGTGCCTCCCTGTGGGACCGCATGGAACTGGCTGTTGATCGCCTCTTCCGCCAGTCACTGGCCGCAGAGATGGAAGGCATCGTCACTTTCTCCGCTGAGGAACGCATCTTCGGCCAGCGTACCATTCGCATCAGCAACGGCATTGACTTTGGCAGTATATGCCTGAGAAAGCCCGTGGCACATCCTGCTCATGAGTTTCACCTCCTGGGAGTGGCCGAAGTCCACTACTGGCATGGTTACGACAGGGTGCTGCAAGGACTGGCCGATTACGCCAAGGGCCGTCCGCAGACGAAGGTCTTCTTCCACATCGTGGGGGGAATAGACTTGCCTACGCTGGAGCGATGGAAGGCATACGTTACGGAACAAGGCATCTCCGACCTGGTGACGTTTCACGGACAGCAACAGGGGGAAGCACTCACGGAGGCCTTTGATAAGGCAGACTTTGCCATAGGCTCGTTGGGCAGGCACCGAAGTGGCATCGACAAGATCAAGACGCTCAAGAACAGGGAATATGCGGCAAGAGGCATCGCCTTCATCTACAGTGAGACGGACGAGGATTTCGACCACCAACCCTACGTCATGAAGGCCCCTGCCGACGAGTCACCCATCGACATACAGCAGGTCATGGACTTCGCTCGAAAAGTCAGCATGACACCCTCAGAGATAAGGAACAGCGTGCTGCACCTAAGTTGGAAGGAACAGATGGGAAAGGTATTGAAAACCAAGAACCACAACTTTTTATAACTACTTGCAATATAAATCTATATCCTAATGCGATTGATTTATCTCTTTAAGTCCTTTGCTCAACGGGCTGGAACGGAGCGCATCCTCTCGGACAAGATGAACTATCTGGTGAGGGAACTGGGCTATGACATCACGTTCGTCACCTACGAACAGGGAACACACCCCCTGGCATTCGAACTGGACAGCCGCATCAAGGTCATCGACCTCGACACACGCTTCTTCACGCTCCACCGCATTCAGTCACCCTTCAGGAGGCTTTATGCATACGTAGCCATGAGGAGGAAGTTCCGGCAAAGGCTCCAAAGCATCACTGAGGAAGTCAAGCCGGATTGGTTCATCAGCACAACATATTCCTTCCCGCTCATGGACAGCATCCTTTCCCTGCCCACACGCCACATCATCGAGTCGCATATCTGCCTGCAAGAGGTGGTG
This sequence comes from uncultured Prevotellaceae bacterium, assembly GCA_945787235.1. Lineage (GTDB taxonomy): Bacteria > Bacteroidota > Bacteroidia > Bacteroidales > Bacteroidaceae > Physcousia. The sequence goes on along the minus strand of CALZGT010000179.1, from coordinate 1,565 downwards.
GGATTCACACAAGGGAGAAAGACGATATGGGACTTCCTCAAGGGAATGAGAACCCAACGGTTGTTTCGCGCCATGCGAAGGGCACAGATGCTGGTGGCACTGACCCAAGCGGATGCGGAAGAATGGCAAAGGCACACGGGTGTCAGCACGCAGGTCATCCCCAACACCCTACATGGCTTCCCCCATACCATCACGCCTCCCGACAACCGTCCACAGAGAATCGTGTGTGCCGGCCGACTCCACAGACAGAAGGGTTACGACCTCCTCATCGAAGCCTGGAGCAGGATAGCCCCCAGACATCCGGCATGGAGGATAGACATCTACGGACAAGGGGAGGAAGAGGACGCGCTCAAGCGTGACATCCACGAGCACAACCTACAGGGACAGATGGCGCTGCACGCCCCTACGGCAGATATATATAAGGAATACCAGTCCAGTGCCTTCCTGGTGCTCAGTTCACGCTATGAAGGATTCGGACTCGTGCTGATAGAGGCCATGAGTTGCGGCACGCCCTGTGTCTCCTTCGATTGTCCCCATGGCCCTTCCGACATCATTGACCAGGGGGAGGATGGACTACTGGTGCCGCAAGGAAATGTCGATGAACTCGCCCGGGCGTTGGAATGGATGATAGAGCACCCCGAAGAACGAAGTGCCATGGGAGTAAAGGCAAGGAAGAAGGCACAACGCTATCTGCCCGAACACGTCATGCCCCTATGGACACACCTCTTCGAGCAAGGAAGATAGTCCCCCCAGGCCTATTTTTTCTTCACCAGGTTGCTTTCCTGGTCATCATAGTGTTCCTTGCGTGTGAAGAGGCTTCCCAAGCTGCCAAGACGCTGGACGACACGGTTCCAGAAGCTTCGGAAGAAACTCCCATCGGCCGATACCGTACCATAGCCCGTGACGGCACGCGCCTTGCGGTTGCGTAGGAAATGGATGCGCCCGTACTGCTTCAGTCCCAGGGCCAGCGAACCGTCCTCCCCCCGGATGATGTCGGTACGGATGCCGACGCGAAGGCCCAGTTCCGTGGGATAGCCGAACACCAATCCTCGCACACTCAACTCCGGACGCTTGAAATGCTGGGCCCAGAGGAAGAGGTCACGGCAACCCTCATAGAGCGCGAGCGCCAGTCGGGAATGCTGTGCATCGGGCATGTAACTCCACAGACTGGAGACACCCACCACTCCGGGCTGCATGAGGCTCCTAACCATAAGTTCCACGTAGTGCGGAGGATACATCGTATCAGAATCTATGTTGAGGTGGTACTTGCCATGGGCATGTTGCAGACCGCACAAACGGGCATATCCGCAACTGTGCTGCTTCTCGGTGAAGAAGGGTACGCCACAACGACGGAAAATCTCTGCGGTACGGTCACGCGAGTCATTATCCACACCAATGATTTCCACCGGGAAGGGACACTGCATGTCGGACAGTGACCACAGGCATGAGAGCAGGTGGCGCTCCTCATTGTAGGCGATGACGGAGACCGTGACCAAGGGTGTGGGACTCCGGAGGGCAGTCATGCGTAAACGTATCTGCTCAAAGATTTCAGGTCGCACTTCTTC
>CALZGT010000178.1 GCA_945787235.1 uncultured Prevotellaceae bacterium | reverse complement strand
GCGGCGATGCGTACCGCCGTGGAAGGATCCAACTGATACTGCCTGGCCAGGGCATCCTGCAGGAGCACGAGTTGCTGGTTGGCGGCCATGCTGGCATCCATGAAGGTCTTCTGATCTACCAGGTTCTCATCGGTATAGACCCCCGTGAGTATGGCCATGGCCTGCTGCCGGAACTTGTCCCGGAACTTCTCCGCAGCTACCTTCATCATCTTCTTCTCGTACTCCCTGCGTTCCGGTGAGAGCGTCACGGCCGTGTCGAGTGAGAGGTAGGAACTGTCGTTCAGGTAGTTGTTGAGCATACGGTCACGTTCCGCATCGCTGAGTGCCTCCATACTGGTGTTGACGAGCGGGTCCATGGAGGGCTGGCTTGTCAGCAGAGAGTCGTTGAGCAGGAGCGAGTCCTTGGCCATGACCGTCTTGAGGTCCAGCGGTTCGTCCTCCGCCCAGGGGAAGAAGAAGATGAGAGCTGCCAGCGCCAGTACGGCGGATACGGAAACCACGATGTGGGTGAGAGCTCCGCCCCTGCGTCGTGACTGTATGGAAGTCAGCATCTGTGCCGGACTGGCCGGACGCTTCTCCTTCTGCGGACTGAGAGCCTTGTGCGTGGGAGCGTTGTATTGGAAAGGCAACGAGGGAGACGGATGCAGGTACTTGATGATGCGTCCTATACCATATACGTCAGCGCGTGTGTCAGGTTCCTCTTCCTCTATCTGGCCAAGCTCTGGGGCTACAGCCTCGGTCGGAGTAGGGTAGAGCACCTCTCTCACGGACATGAAGGGCGACAGCGGTGGAAGCAGGGCGATGTGTCCGTGTGTGTCGCGTGACACCAGGACGCTGTGGGGCGTGAATTCCCAGAAGCAGAGTCCCTGCTCGTGAGCCTGTTGGGTGGCCTCCATGAGTTCCCTGATGGCATTGTCAATCCATCGGGTGTCGGTACGCAGCAGCGGGCGGTTCACCATGGCCTGGGCCATTGACATGTACTTGCCCGGTCCCATGAACCAGAAGACACCCTTCTCGTCCTCTCCCAGTTCGCGGCATCGGAGGATGTGGGGTGAGGTGAGGCTGGCCGTGAGGTTACCCAGTTGGCGGAAGATGTCCATGAAGTCCCCGTGCCGTTCCAGGGCAGGTTGTGGACGGCATACCAGGACTTCCTTCCCGTCGTGCTCCTCCATCGCCAGGTACATGGCAGCATTGTAAGCCACCCGTCCTGAGGAGGTCTTGTTCTGTATGGCAAGGTTGACAAGTTTCATGTGTTGTTCTTTAGCGTTTCTCAGGATGCAAAATTACGTGTATTTGTTCAAAACACCAAACGTTTTGGCCGAAATAAAAACCCAGCGGCACATTTCCTACTGTTTTTTTTGTTTTTTAAGTCAGTTATACGTAACTTTGCACGCTAATTTCAGTACAAAGTAGAATAAAATGCCAAAGATTTCCGTACGTGGCCATGAGATGCCCGAGTCCCCCATCCGTAAGTTGGCTCCCCTGGCCTTTGCAGCCAAGGAGAGGGGCGTACATGTCTATCACTTGAATATCGGTCAGCCTGACCTCCCCACCCCCCAGGCTGCCCTGGATGCCATCCGCAACGTGGACCGCACGATTCTGGAGTACAGTCCCTCGCAGGGCTACCTGAGTTACCGCAAGAAGTTGGTGGGTTACTATGCCAAGTACAACATCCATCTGGATGCTGACGACATCATCGTGACGAGCGGCGGCAGCGAGGCCGTGCTCTTCTCCTTCCTGGCCTGCCTGAACCCCGGGGACGAAATCATCGTGCCCGAACCCGCCTACGCCAACTACATGGCCTTTGCCATCTCGGCCGGAGCGGTGATACGCACCATTGCCACCACCATCGAGGAGGGCTTCTCTCTGCCCAAGGTAGAGAAGTTCGAGGAACTCATCAACGAGCGCACCCGTGCCATCCTCATCTGCAATCCCAACAATCCCACGGGTTATCTCTATACCCGTCGTGAGATGAACCAGATACGCGACCTGGTGAAGAAGTACGACCTGTACCTTTTCTCCGATGAGGTCTATCGCGAGTTCATCTATACGGGTTCCCCCTACATCTCTGCCTGTCACCTTGAAGGCATCGAGAACAATGTCGTGCTCATCGACTCCGTTTCGAAACGATACTCGGAGTGCGGCATACGCATCGGAGCCCTCATCACCAAGAACAAGGAAGTGAGGAAGGCCGTGATGAAGTTCTGCCAGGCACGCCTCTCGCCCCCACTCATCGGCCAGATAGCCGCCGAGGCATCCCTTGATGCCCCGGAGGAGTACAGCCGCGAGGTCTATGATGAATATGTGGAGCGCCGCAAGTGCCTCATCGATGGTCTGAACCGCATCCCCGGTGTCTATAGCCCCATTCCCATGGGAGCCTTCTATACCGTGGCCAAGCTTCCAGTAGATGATGCCGAAGCCTTCTGTGCCTGGTGCCTGAGTGACTTCGAGTACGAGGGAGAGACCGTGATGATGGCCCCCGCCGCAGGTTTCTATACCACGCCCGGGGCCGGCAAGGACCAGGTGCGCCTGGCCTACGTGCTGAAGAAGGAAGACCTAACCCGTGCCCTCTTCGTGCTCCGCAAAGCCCTTGAGGCCTATCCCGGCAACACCCAAAGACAAGGCTGATGAACGTTGCGTGGTATATGGCACGGAGGCTGTATAGCCACGGGGGAGACGTGAAGCGCGTCTCCCGTCCTGCCATCCGTATCGCTACCGTCGGCGTGTCACTCGGTGTCGCCGTCATGGTCATCTCGGTGTGCATCGTGCTGGGATTCAAGCGTGAGGTGCAGCAGAAGGTCATGGGGATGGGAGGACACGTACAGGTGCTGAACTATGACCACCAGGTCGATTTGGAGCCCCATCCCATCGTGCTTGATGACGATGTCATGGCCCAGTTGCGCGAGACGCAGGGCGTGGCCCACGTGCAGCGATTCTGCAACCAGCCCGGCATGCTCAAGACGGAGGAGTCCTTCCAGGGTGTCATCCTCAAGGGCATCGGTGAGGAATACGACCTCGCTTTCCTGCGCCAGCATCTGGTGGAGGGAGAGGTTCCCGTGTTCTCCGATACCGTCAGCAGCCAGCGCATCCTCCTCTCTCAGACCCTTTCCCGACAGCTTCGCCTGAAGGTGGGCGACAAGGTGTATGCCTACTTCTTCGACAACGGCGTGCGCACCCGTCGCTTCACGGTGTCCGGCATCTACAGCACCCACATGGGGGAGTTTGACAAGACCCTCATCTTCACCGACCTCCATACCACACGACGCTTGGCAGGCTATGCCGATGACCAGTATAGCGGTGCCGAGATTACCGTCATGGACCTGGAGAAACTGGACCAGGTGGCCTTCGGGGTGGCCTCGCGTGTGAACCGCCTTACCGACCACTACGGGCAGAACTATACCTCGCCGACCATCCGTGAACTCTATCCCGGCATCTTCGGGTGGCTCACGTTGCTCGACACCAACATCTGGGTCATTCTCTGCCTGATGATTTCGGTAGCCGCCTTTACCATGATAAGCGGTCTGCTCATCATCATCCTCGAACGTACCCAGTTCATTGGCGTGATGAAGGCCTTAGGTGCCTCCAATGCCCGTCTGCGACACCTGTTTCTCTACTTTGCCAGTCTCATCATCCTCAAGGGAGTCCTGGCAGGCAACCTCATCGGTCTGGCCCTGGTCTTCCTCCAGCAGTACGCCGGCGTGTTGCGGCTGGATGCCGATACCTACTATGTGGATGTGGTACCCGTGGAAATCAATTGGCTGTTCGTCATCCTCATCAATGTGGGCACGCTCCTGGTGTCGTTCCTCGTGCTTTTGGTGCCCAGTTGTCTGGTGAGCCGCATCCATCCGGCACGCAGCATCAGGTTTGAGTAGGTGTAGTTGAAAAAGAATCAGGCGGGAATTATTGGTTCCCGTACAGAATACATGACTTAAGTAGGTGTGCAAAATTATCTGTATTTGTATGGACAGAACGAAAATTACCGCAAATTGAACGAAAATTAAAGAAAAATATTATTTCACGTTAATTCACGGCAATTCGCGTTCACAAAAATATATTTGTATGCAGAAGAAAAAGAAGAAGGAAAAACCACGCTGGGTATTGCCTGCGGGCGTCACCCCCACGGAGATGGACCTCAGGATTCTTGAGGCGCAGGCCCAGGGCAAGCTGGTGCCCCGTCCCCGCCTTATCAAGTCCGCCCAGCAGATAGAAGGCATCCGCAAGGCCGGAGAACTGAACACCGCCGTGCTGGACCATGTGGCAGCCCATATTCACGAGGGCATGACCACCCTGGAGATTGACAAACTCGTCTATGACTTTACCACCCGTCATGGCGGCATTCCTGCCCCGCTCAACTATGGCGGATTCCCCAACAGCTGCTGTACCAGCGTGAACGATGTGGTGTGCCACGGCATTCCCTGCGACTGGGAGGTGCTGGAGGAGGGCGACATCATCAACGTCGATTGTACCACCCTGCTGGATGGCTTCTATGCCGATGCCAGCCGTATGTTTGTCATTGGCAAGACGACACCCGAGAATCAGAAACTCGTGGATGTGGCATGGGAGTGCCTGAAGATAGGGGAGGAGGTGTGCAGCCGTCCCTATGTCTATGTGGGCGACATGGGTCATGCCATCGCGCGCCATGCCCACGAGAATGGCTTTACCGTGGTGCGCGACTACTGCGGTCACGGCACGGGTAACGAGTTCCACGAAGAACCGGATATTGAGCATTATGGCAAGCCCGGCACGGGCATGCTCCTGGTACCCGGCATGGTGTTCACCATCGAACCCATGATCAATATGGGGGATTACTACTGCTGTGAGGACGAGGAGGATGAGACGGGCTGGATTGTCCTCACCGAGGATGGATTGCCCAGCGCCCAGTGGGAACATACTTACCTGATGACTGAGAACGGTGTGGAGATTCTCACGCATTGATGAAACCTTCATTGTTATAAGTAGGTGTGCAAAATGATTTTTATAATCCTTGCACCGCCT
>CALZGT010000177.1 GCA_945787235.1 uncultured Prevotellaceae bacterium | reverse complement strand
CCCTTTCCCTTGGCTGAAGAGAATTTCTTTATCAGGCTATAGGCTGAATAGAGGCCCAGTTCACCGGCTTGTGACAGGTCGGCAAGCCCCTGCTCGGTCTGCCCCATGAGAACGCAGGACAAGCCACGGTTGTAGTAGGCATCGGGCATGGAGGGGTCGAGAACGAGGGCCTGGGTGAATGCCTCAGAAGCAAGGTCGTATTCATGGAGCAGCATGTGTACGACGCCCATGTTGTACTGCGCAAAGGCAAACTTGGGCTCTACGGAGAGTACCTCACGCCAGTCATCGAGGATGCGGCGCAGCATGAGTTTCTCATCGAGACTGGCCAGCGAGGGACCATCAAGGGTGTGCCACAGTTCACCGTGTGCAGCCAGCAGCATCGAGTAGCGCAACTGGGCACGTAGCATGAGAGCTACGACATGACGGGGCTGCTGAACCAGGAACGTATCGACATCGGCCAGACCGCTCTCGAAGTCCCGCACATGATAGTAGCCTACAGCGCGGCGTAGGAGCCACAGGGGACTGCCGCCATGCGCTCCTTCCTGACGGGTGAGTTGGGCCAGGTCTTCGAAGATGACGGAGAGAGTAGCCTCAGGCACGGTGGCCTCGGCGTTGGAGAGCTGGAGCGGATACTTGAAAGTGTTGCTTCTGTTAAGCTCATCAACCTCCTGTATATAAGCCGTATATCGTTGCAGAGAAGAGGACTGGTGGAAATAGGTAAGGAGGAAGATGGGCATGGGCTGCAGCTGAGCCTCCTTGTCCTGCACACGTCCACGCAGTTCCGAGACATAGTCTGTCTTCTCCACCTGCGAGCTTTCCTCCACGAGCATGTCGTAGTGCTCCAGGTCCTGGTCATCCAGGCTGCGTGTCTTCTTCGTCTTCTTGGGGCGCGGCACACCCTCGATACGTGCCTTCATGACCTTGAACTCATCGCGTTCCGCTCCGTAGCGGTCTCCCAGCTTGCGGCGTATCTCTGCCCGAAGCAGGTAACCCTCCCAGAACTCCGTGTATTCCGCCAGCAGCTTGGAGAGGTCGCGCAGGGCGGCATGATAATCCCCGGTGTTGCGCAGCAGGATAACCCTGTTGTAGAGGGCTATGTAGTTGTCGGGCTGCCGCTCCAGGACGTAGTTGAAGTCTTCCAGGGCACGGTTGTCTTCCCCGACCTGGGCCAGCAGCAGTCCGCGGTTGAAATGCCCCACGAAACTGCCGGGATGGATGGACAGGGCGGCATCATAGTCGCTCAGGGCTCCACGCAGGTCATCACGGTTGTAGCGGAGCAGCGCGCGGTTGAGGAAGAGCGGATAGTGACGCGGACTCTGCACGATGGCCTTGTCCAGGTAACGCTCAGCCTCGTCATACACCTTGCGGTTCATCAGCACCATGGCCTTGAGACTGAGGGCATTGCCGTCGAAGGAATCGACCTCCAGTGCATGGTCCACCCAATGTTCAGCCGCCAGCGTGTCGAGTTCGGCCAGTTTCACCTGCGCACGCATATTGTAGTTCTCGGCCTTGCGTGGCCATTTGGCTATCATGAGGTTCAGGCAGGAATCAGCACGCTGGTAGGCTTTCTGTTCCATTTGGCAGAGCACCAGGTTATGCCAGCAGTTAGCATCCATATCATTGATTTCCACAGCCTTTCGGTAGTCCGCCTCAGCCTCGGGAAAACGGTTCAGGTGGATGCGGCAGAGTCCCCTCAGCTCATAGTAGTTCTCCACGTAAGGATTGCGGTAAATAGCGTTTCCTGCATCCGCCTCAGCCCCTGTATAGTCTTCCAGATAGAACTTAGCCAATCCACGGAAGAAATAAGGTTCAGCCAGATGGGGTTTAGCCCCTATGACCACATTGAATCGTTGAATACTGAGCACATAGTCCTCGTAGAACAGTGCATTGCGTCCCATGAGCAGCACTCGTTCCACGTTGAACTGTCCGTACGATGCCAAGCTCCACAAGCTTGCCACCGCGACAACCATCACATATACCCTACGGCGTAGCACCAATAAATTGTTGAGAAAATGCGCGGCGTGGCATTGCGCCAGCCTATTGTTAATTATTAATTGTTAATTGACCACTCATTTCCTCACCTTCACCTTATACCTGCAGCTAAAATTCCCCTTGAGCAACTGGTTAAGTTTTCCCTTCACCATGGTCTTTCTCAGTCCCGTGAGATGGTCAGTAAAGACCTCTCCCTCCAGGTGGTCAAACTCATGCTGCATGACGCGTGCCAGATACCCCTCTACCCACTCATCGTGAGCTTCGAAATTCTCATCCTGGTACTGTACCCGTATGCGTGTGGGGCGCACCACCTTCTCATGTATGCCGGGCAGTGAGAGGCACCCTTCCTCGCTGGTATCCTTCTCTGTATCGTCGTACTCCACGATATGTGCATTGATAAAGGTACGTATATACCCCTTGTACTCAGGGTAGTCCTCGCTGATGAGGTCGAGATTGATGACGACGAGCCTTATGGGGAGCCCCACCTGCGGAGCTGCCAGACCAATGCCTTCGCTACGGTCCAGGGTGTCGTACATATTCTGTATCAGTTCTTTAAGTTCAGGATAATCAGGTGTGATATCCTCGGCTACCTTGCGGAGCACAGGCTGGCCAAAAGTATAAATAGGAAGAATCATCTTGCTTGTAGTAGTATGAGTATGATTTAATTGTAAAGCTACCCTGATATTGCGGCACATGACTACCTTCCGCCGAAGGTCATGTAGTCCCTGAGGATGATGGTAGCACTTATCTCATCCACCAGTGCCTTGTTCTGCCGTGCCTTGCGTCCCAGTCCCGCATCTATCATGGTCTGGTGTGCCAGCACGCTGGTATAGCGTTCATCGTACCAGGTAACGGGTATGTCGGGCAGAGCCTTGCGGAGCTGCCCCACGAAGCATCGTACCCGCTGCAGGTTTTCACTTTCGAGGCCGTTCGTCTGCTTGGGATAGCCCACTATGAAGCGTTCCACGGGTTCCCTGCCCACATAATCCTGAAGGAATTTCAGCAGGTCCTTGGTCGGTACCGTACAGAGTCCCCCGGGTACTATCTGGTTCACGTCGGTAACGGCCAGTCCCGTTCTTTTGGCCCCATAGTCGATGGATAAGAGTCTTGCCACGGTGTGTCAGAGGGTCTTGAAAAAAGAGTTAGCACACTGCGGCACTAACTCTTTCTATATAATTATAGGTATGTATTACTTGCTGAAGAGCAGCCATGCATCGGGATAGTTGCCCTTGAGGGAAGCACGGAAGGAAGCTGCCTCATTCTTCGTGTCGTAACTGCCAGCTACCACACGGTACCAGGATGCACCATTCACAGTGGCCTTGACCACGCGGGCTCCGTAACCTGCGGTATTGAGCTTATTCTTGAGTCCCTCAGCATTGCTCTGTACGCTGAAGCTGCCCACCACAACGCTGTAGGCACGCAGGGGACTGCCGCTCACGAGATCCACGCTCTCGGTACGCACACTTACGTTGTCATAGTTGGGAGTAGTCTGAACAGGCTGCTGCTGCACTGTCGTGGCAGGAGTAACCTCAACTGCCGTTGACTGCTGCGTGTTCTGAGAATAAACGGGAGTCTGCTGCTGGTTGGTGTTCTGAGAAGCCATCTGTGCCTTCTCGTAGGCCTTCTTGTAAGCACTCTCACTGCTCTTGCAAGATGTGAATGCAAAAGCTACACAAAGGGCTGCACCCAAAAGGAAAACTTTCTTCATTTTGAACGATATTTTAGGTCTATAGTTTAAATTTTGCACAAAGATACGGAAATTATGCCAATAATCAAACCATAATGCACAAAAAAAAAGTTAAATTACGTGTTTCTACTTTGTTCGTAACAAAAAAAGCACTATCTTTGCGGTACTTCTTAACTTAAACGAGTAAAATCATGAGAAATTTAAGCATTATCACAGCATTTATCGGCGGAGCCATCATTGGAGCTGCTGCCGGTGTTCTTTTTGCCCCCGAGAAGGGCGCTGACCTGCGCAAGAAGATTGCAGAATCACTCCGCAAGCGTGGCATTCGCCTCAACCATCAGGAGATGCAGAATCTCGTGGATGAGATTGCCGAAGAGATTACTGCCAACGAAGAATAAGGAGGACGGGCTGCCTGCCGGGGCGTAATCTGGCAGGCAGCCCGCTGCCCTTGCAATCACCCAGGCAGCCCGCTGCCCTGTTACCAAACCTACCCGCATGCAAGATAAAGAGAAGAGAGAGACAGTCACTGACCTCGTCATCGAACTGAAGCATTACTACGAGTGTCAGAAGCAGCACAAGATGTACCTTGTAGCTGAGCAGACGACCCATGTCATCAGCTCACTGGCCATCGCCGTGGTCATGGCCGTCCTGCTTCTCGCCATCTTTGCCTTCCTCGGCATGGCGGCGGCCCACTGGCTCAGCACGCTCTTTGGCAGTCTGGCCATGGGGTTCCTGTTCTACGCCCTGTTCCTGGCATGTGTGCTTGGCATCTTCTACATGAACCGCCGCCGTTGGATCATCCTGCCCATTGCTCGCATGATGATTCACGTCTTCATCAAGGACGGGCACTCGACCGTTTCACCCCAAGGAAAGGTGAACGACGGACACCCCACTGACACAACCAAAGGAAAGGAGGCCGACGATGACCCAGAATGACGAAAAACGCATAGAGGAACTCATCAGCCAGCATCTCCAGGAGAGGGAAACGTCATGGACCGCCATGGACGAACTGGACTGGCTGCACCACAACCGCATGAAGGCGGAGAAGCGTCTGAAAGCCAGTCAGCAAAGGCTCACCCGCACCTTCAACCACCTGCGCAGCAAGGAGGTTCCCACCTCATTATGGGGGCAGTGTCTTTACTGGGCAGAGCGTGGTCTCACCGTGGCCAAGGGTGCCCGTATCGGCTACCAGATTGGCAATGCCATCAGCCTCATCATGGGTATCAAAAAAATGATGAAGAAAAAATAGCCCCGTTCCTGGCGGATTTCCGCCAGGCCATGGCTCCTGTGCCCTTGTGCCCAGCGGTTTTCCGCTGGGT
>CALZGT010000176.1 GCA_945787235.1 uncultured Prevotellaceae bacterium | reverse complement strand
GGGCAAACTGAATCATGTTGTAGCCGTCGGGCACGTTGACGGAAACCTCACTGGGAGTCTCGCCTGCGTATGACATATAGGTAGGATCCACATCCACGGGACGCGCCCAGGTGGCCGTCAAGTCCCTGCGGTTCTCTGCCATGCCCACCTGGATGCCCTTGACGCCAGCCAGTGCCTTGGCATTGAGCTTGATGGAGCGTGTCGTGGTGGCCACGTCCGACTCCTTGCCTCCAGCATAGACCACGCTGACACCCAGCGTATGCTCACCCTCTGCCAGGGCAGGGATGACGGCATGGAGGTCGGTAGTGGTCTGAACCAGCGTTCCGTCGGCATACACCTTGTAGCCGTCGATGACATCCACGTCGTCGGCATCGCCCTCCTTTGAGAGGATGGCCTCCATCATCCATGACGCACTGCTCATGTAACCGTTGGCCTGCGACATCTCCTCCAGGGAGTAGAAGTCAGCCTCACCTACGGCACGCAGCAGGTCAGAGTAGCGGGGCTTGGCACGGCCGTAGTCCATGCCCAGCACGTTGAGGTTGGGCGTCTCGATGGTCACGCCGATGGCCACCAGGAGGTCACCCTTGGGGAGTTCGAGCGGCTTGTCGAGCACCACGGTATTCATCTTGCCGTACTCCAGCGTCTGCGTGATGGGCTGAGAGACAAGCAGGCTCAGCGTGCCGTCGTCTTTGTAGGTATAGACGTTGAGTTTCCAGTCCTTGTTGGCAGAGAGGGGATAGAAGTTCACCTTCGTGAGGCGGTAACCCTCGTATGCCTGTACCTCGTCCCCGTCAAAGCGTATGGCCACCTCAAAGGGGAAGTTCTCGTTGTTGGCGCCGAAACCCTGTATCTGAGCCGTGGTGATGTCTGTATAGGTCTTCGTCACGAGGTTGGACTTGGGCTGTGCCCAGGAGAGGAATGCATTGTAGAAACCCTTCTGGCGTGAGGCCAGTGCCTGTGCCATCTGCAGGCGCAGCTCATGGATTTCCACCTTGACGGGCTCCGTGAGGCGCGACTCGCCGTCGGCGTAGGCGATGCTGACCTGGTAGCTATAGGTACCGGGCTGTAGGTTCTTGTCATGGTAGCTCACGGCACCGGCCTCAGTGGTAGCCACCTTGATGCCGTCGCGGTAGATGTGGTAGCCCTGTATGCCCTCAGCTCCTGCGGGAGCATCCCAGGTGATGCGTGCCGTGCAGGTACCGTCGAGCTGCGTAGCCTGGAGCGAAGCAGGCAGGATGTCCTTGGCATCGAAGTCCAGCTTGATGACGGCAGAACGCATGGCAGCCGTGTTGTCGGTGGAATTGGCATAGTAGATGAGACCGATGACAGAACCGTCGGCACTGAGGTTCTGTCCGCGGATAATCTGGTAGTAGTCCGTTCCCTCCAGAACGTAGGGGTCGAGAGCCTTGAGGTCAACCCCCTTGGCTTCGAGCCAGGCATCGAGGAACCCCAGCGTACCATTCTCATAGATGCAGGCTCGTCCTCCGTGTTCGCCCACCAGTTGTCCCTGGTTGTCGAGGTCGAAGAATTCGAAACTGTAGTCCCAGTCCAGGGGCATTACGCGGGTCTTCTGTCCCGTCTCCATGTCATAGAGAGCCATGAGCCCCTCGTCGTTCCATCCTCCCCAGATGACCACCTTCTTGCCGTCAGGCGAGAAACGGCGTGCACAGCTCCAGGGAGATTCATAGTCAGAGAGTGCTGTAGCCGTGCCGTCTGCATTCCAGAGGCACGCCTGGCGGTTCTTGTTCATCTTCCATCCTCCGGCCGTCTGTCCATCGGGTGAGATGCAGTAGGGCATGGGGCATCCGCCGCCGAAGTCACTGAGCTGGCGATGTACCTTCCCGTTCTTCCATATATATGCCTCGTAGGGGCCGTTGTCGCCCCCCGTGACAGAGGCCACGGCATACTGTCCGTCGGGAGTGATGTCGTAGGCTATGCCCTGTGCGATATTCTCGTTGGGGAGTTCCAGGACGTGCCATTCCCCCTCATAGTAAAGGGCGGGGAGACTGCGGGCCGCCTTTCCCCCGTAGGCCACGGTGCAGGCCCCGGCCACGACACCGTTGTCTGAGATGCTCCATGCCTCGCTCTGCTCGCTGGTGCTCAGCAGTTCTATCTTGCCGCTCACCAGGTTCCAGCGAAAGGCGTATGTGTTGTTGGAGTAATCGACATACATGCCGCATCCCCACTGTCCGTTGGGTGAGATGCGGAACAGCTGATATTCCTCGGGCGTAGTGAAAATGACATGCTTGCCGGCCCACGAACTGCAGGGCAGTACAAGGAGCAGCATGAGGGACAGGAGCGTCCGTTTGATTCGTTTCTTGTTCATGGTTGCTTTTACGTAAGGAGTTTCGCGAGAGATCCCGCGAAACTCCTATTATTATAATATTAGGTTATTGATTACTTGCTCACTTTGACGGCCTTCACGTCAGCACCCCTCTTGATGAGTACGACGTAAGTACCTGCGGGCAGGTTGGCCAGGCTGATGCGCTGTGCGTTCTTGGCGCCTGCCACCTGCTGGCCGGCAGCGGTGAAGACGCTGAGGTCAGCGGTACCCTCGACTGAGAACACGTTCTGTGCGAAGCGGAAGGCGGGCTGGCCGGAAGCTGCCTCCACACCCGTAGCCACATCGTTGAAATCAGTGAGCGTGATGGTCAGCGGCTCGCTCTTGACATTGCCCAGCGTGTAGCGTGAGAGCACGAAGACCGTCACACTGGTATTGTTGTTGTCAAGCATGACCTCTGCCTCCAGCTGAGTAGCCTCGGCATCCTCAGTGGAAGCCTCTGCCAGCTGCATGCCCTCAAAGATGAGGTCGTTGGAGAGGAAGCACTCGGGACGGCTGGCGGGGTTTACCCAGCTGACGGTAGCATACTGCGTCTTCTGCTGTGTGAAGCCCTGGGTGGTAGTCTGTACACGGGCACCTGCGAGAGCGAGGTCGGTCACGGCAGGCAGTTCGGTATAGACGTTCACGGGTGTGGGGGTGCTGATGCAGTAGCCGGTGTACTGGATGTTCTCGCCCATCTCGTCACCGATACCTACCAAGGTCTGTACGTAGTACTCGTGAATGCCGTTTCTTACGTCAGTATCTGCGTAATGGCAGAAACCCGTCTCGAAGTCAAAGAGATCGATGGCATCCTTCTGAGCCACCTTCTCGCCATCGCGGTAGATGGCCAGCTGCACATTGCCGTTGTAGGCTACCTGCGGGAGAGAGAACACGACATCGACCGTCGAGGTGCTCTCCTCATTGGTCATGACCATCATATCCATGCGGGTCATTTCGCGCATCTCGTCGGAGAGCTCAGCATACTCGAGGAGGCAGAGAGAACCGGCCTGGCTGTACCAGGTGCCGTCGAAGTAAGTCTCATCCACAGCCTTCATCTTGTTGAGGTCGCCATCGACGGGAGCGTAGGTGGTGCGTATGCTGGGCACGGGCTGTCCTTCGTTATCCACATAGTACTTGGTGTAGCTCAGCAGGACATCGCCCTCATACTTCCACTCCTCTGCCTCGAACATCACGGGCATGCTGAAACCGAATTCAGGGTCTTCCACCATCTTGTTGTGTACCTCGGAAACCTTGTTGAGGTTCTCATCATAGTCCATGTTGGCCACGTAGTTGTAGCTGTCGTAGGCACCCGTGGAAACGGCGGCAGTAGGCTTGTTGGCAGCAACGAAGTCCATATACTCAAGGGTCTGCACCCACTGGTTGGTATAGGCGTTGGTAACGGTCTTCTTGACGATGTTGCCGGCCTCGTCATACTCGTACTGGAGAATCTCTGAGGGGTTGCTCTCCTTGATGAGGTTGCCGTTGACATCATACTCGTAGGTTGTCTCAGACACCTGCTTCATGGCAAAGTCGCCGAAGTCATAGAGACCTCTCTGCAGCTTGACAGAGCTCATGAGGTGGTTGTCAAAGTCATAGCTGTTCTTGGTGTAGTGCGTCAGCTCATAGTCGCCGGCCGAGTGGTCATCGTTGTAACCGCGGCCGTACTTGGCCACACGCTCGAGCTGTCCATCGGCATTGTAGAAGTAGATCTCCTTGGTCATGTCCTGCGTGTCGGGTATGGTACCCATGGAGTCCCCATACCAGGTCTTGCTCATGAGTTTGCGTGTGCTCTCGCCTGCGGGAGCCTCGGCAGGTACGCCGTCCTCGGTACCGGGAGCGTTGGTGAGGCCATATACGAGGCCGTCAATCGTGCCCACTACGGCGAAGGTCTTGGCTTCGAGGTCGAAGACGTTGACCTGGGTGCCGGTGACATAGTAAATCTTTGAACCGTCGGGAGAGGCAACACAGCTGTTGGCCATGGTATAAGGAACCCCTTCCGTATTCTCTACATCTGCCTTCTCCGGCAGGCTGAGGTCGGCGTTGAGTTTCCAGAGGGTGGGGACAGGCTGGTACTTGTCGTTCATAGTCGTCTGGATGAGGTAGAGGGCGCCCTTGCCGTCCGATACGACAGCGGCATACTCCTCTTCGTAGCGTGCCACCTCTGTCAGGCTGCCAGTCTCGGCATCCACATTGTAGATGACGGTGACATAGGCATCGGTGGTCTCGTCATAGACCTTCTCCAGACCATATACCGTAGCACTCTGTGCATCGTAGGTCAAGCTCTGCATCATGGCGCCGGGCTTTCCGTACTTGTAGGCGAAATTGTTCACATCGACCACATTGCCCGTGTTGAAGTTGACGGTGGCAAAAGCCGTGTTGTAGTTGATGTCATAGTAGAACATGAGGTACTTGCTACCGGCCGTAGTGGCACACATGAGGTCGTTTTGGATGCTCGCCATCTTCTGCTCGCCCAGGGTGAGGGGAGCGGCGGTCTCGGCATTGACCTTGTTCATGTCGAAGGAAGCCGTCAGGGCACCGTCCCAGCTGGTCTTGAGACCATACACCAGGAAGGGCTCCCTGCTGAGTTCTTCGAGGTCGGCCTTGCGGATGGTGATAGTGTCAGAGATGGCGTTACCCTCCTCGAAGTGTGACACCATGAAGATGTTCAGTTCGTCGTAGGTATTCATGTAGTCGAAGCTCACCGAGGTGGTGGCGGGGTCGGTGATGT
>CALZGT010000175.1 GCA_945787235.1 uncultured Prevotellaceae bacterium | reverse complement strand
ACGTGCAGGGACCGGATTTGGGAGGTAAGATAACAGTGGAGAACTGTGCTCTGCCAGGGGAGATGATTCGTCTGAAGAAAAGTGAGATTTCTGTAGATGCTGACGAATCCTTCTCTGCTACGGCGTACTACTGGCGTATAGGTAAGGATTTTGAAGACAATAGCAACTGGATTGTCGATGGCTCTACAGAACAATACGATGTTTATAAAGTGGGAGACGAAAAGGGTAAGGGTGTCTTCAGCGGCTGTTACTACAACAAGACAGAAGACTATCTCGAAATACCTGCCTACTACTATATGAACGGTTATAAAGTGCAGCTCGGAGTGAGCATGAACGGCCTCTCTGAGATCTTCTCTGTTCCGATGTCTGACAATGACAGACTCGTGGTGCATAACTTCCATCAGATGGACCCTCATGCTGCGGGTGTCAATCTCCATCTTGCAGAGGCTCTGGCTCGCACAAAGGATACTGACGATAATTTTGCTGCTCCTCGCATCTATATCTCTGACCAGAAGGACATCAGGGCGTTCACACAGTTCGTGGACACTATCGGCACTGGAATGGTGAACGGTGTAGAAACGGGGCTTGTAGAGGATGAAGTTGAATATGTCAAGATCAGTGGTGTTAAGAAAGAAGTGCCTCGCTATGGCGAGTATGCTCAGTTTATATTCCAAAACAATATCACACTCCCTGATGACTACGTTCCTGCCTCTAAGTTCAAGGGTATCATCCACGGCAATGGTCATGTGATTTCAAACTTGTCAGCAGGAAAGGCGTTGATATCTGACAACGAGGGAAACATCTATAACCTGGGTCTCGCAAGCGGGGCTTTCGCTGCAAGCGGTTCCGGTAAGCTCCACTGCTGCTTCGAGTATGAGCCAACAACAGGTGCCACCCCGGTGGTCTATCGTATGGACGGCACTGCAAATAATACCTATTCCCGTGACGACTTCCGTTACGGAAAGGTGGCATACGACCTTAACGAGTACTATCTCCGTGCTCGCTATGGCAATTCGTCTCAGGATGATCTCGCTGCCCTGCAATATGTCTATGACTACTATGCAAACGGTGATTACCAGTATGCCAACCGAAAGGATGACATCACGGGAAAGGCAACAGGTATAACCTGGCTGCGTACTGGTCAAGGCTCTGCCGCATATCCTAACTACGGCAACTACGAGACGCGTCATGACAAACGTCATACCATCGACCAGGCGCGTGCCGTGGGTTATGTGGCGGAGCATACGGCAACCGCTGAGGAGATAGCGGCAGGAAAGACCGCCGGAGAGGTCATCCCTGAGTCGTTCTCAGGAACGTACAAGCCGCTCTTCAACGCGGAGAAGCATGAGGGGGAGAGTGGGGTAGCGAATACCGACATCATGAATGATTTCCTCTTCTGGGGACAGGGCATTCAGAACATCCCCGAGAACTATCCTTCTGCGATAGAGTCAAGAATGACCTCAGAGATGATGAACCGTGTATTCCGCACGGCTGGCTACTACGGCGATACATCGCTCAGCACATTCCACTATAATGCGTTCTGCAGTGGCAACAGATTCATGAGCACATACGTTCATGTCCCCACTACCACTGCGGTGGATTTCACCTGCCAGAACGACAAGACGGCGGCCACAGGCTTGAATGACGGCATCTGGTATGCTCCTGTCGCTGACAATGCTTCTGTCTTCAAGAACCTCATTGTGCAGCCCGACGTGACGAGAAACCTCCTTGTCTATACGGCTCCAGATAATGTAAGCGCATCCACGGATGTCCATGATGCCGTACAGAACTACAAGTACGACGAGACAACCAACGAGGCGCAGATAAAATGCCATCACATCACCATCGACGGTTCTTCCGCCGAGACGCAATATTTGCACCTGGTGGAGCGTACTCCAGAGGGCAAGGATGCAAATGGAAACGAGTGCCGGAACAATGACTTCTGCGTGCCAATCCCATTCACTGTAAAGAACAGGGCATGGTACGTGAGAAGGCCGATGTATTATGCCAATGCGGCCACGGGTTCCTGGGAGGGCATCTGTCTGCCCTTCACGGCCAGCAAGGTGGTGGCGTCTCTCAATGGGGAGATGACACACTTCTACGGCAGCAGC
Organism: uncultured Prevotellaceae bacterium; assembly: GCA_945787235.1. Classification (GTDB taxonomy): domain Bacteria; phylum Bacteroidota; class Bacteroidia; order Bacteroidales; family Bacteroidaceae; genus Physcousia. The sequence continues at coordinate 2,958 of CALZGT010000175.1, read as the reverse complement.
AACCTGCAACACGAGTACTGGCTGCGTGGTTTCACGGGGCTCTCTGACTCTAATTCTGCCTCTGGCTCTGCAACCACTGAGGCTGTGTTCAGGCGGCCGGGTACAGGTGAGGGGCTCTTCACCGCAGGTAATTCGCTCTCCTATGTCTTCAAGAACAGTTTCTTCGTTGATACCTACGGGGAGTATGACTACAACTATGCTGACAACAGCTACTACAACGAGTCGCACACCTATTCCGACTATCGTCCGTTGACAGCAGAAATCCCTTACATCGTGCGTTTCCCGGGTGTGCGGTACTATGAGTTCGACCTCTCCAGCGCGTTCTACAACAACCGCCTCAACAGGAGCGAGTCACCGCAGACGGTGACCTTCAATGCCTACGGAACAGCGAACACGGAGGTTGTCTCTACCGATGACGTAGCCATCCCGGTGACCCAAGAGATGGCCACGACAGACGCCTCTTCCCAAGCCAACGCCCCCATTGCCTCCAGGGCTTCCGCTACCATGGCTCCCCTCTCTGGGGTTAAGGCTACAGCTTCCAGGGGTTCCTCTACCATGGGCACCTTCGCTCATATGGGTACTTTTGCTGCCAAGGAGGTGTCGGCAGGTAGGGTGTATGGCATGAACGGGGATGGTTCTGCCTTCGACGACAATTCTACCTACGCCACGGTGATGCCGTTCAGGACGTACCTTGCTTCATCTTCCGGCAACACCCGCGGTGTCTCTGTGATACCTGTCGCCGAGGGCGCAGGTCTGGAGTCGCTGCCTGGTGAGGAGCGGGAGGTGCCTGGTGAGGAGTGGAAGGAGCCGGGTGAGGAGTCATCTTCTGACTTCATCAAGGTGCGTGCCATAGGGCATCATGCCATCAAGGTGGAGAGTACGCATGCCACCTGCTTGCATGTCTTCACCCCAACGGGTCAGCTGTATCGCATCCTTGACGTAAGTCCCGGCACCGCCACCTACAGCGGCTTCCCGCCCGGCCTCTACCTCTTCGGCACCACGAAGCTCATGGTCAAGTAGCAGCGCAGCCCCGCCCCTGGTCCGCTCAGTATTCTTCGACCTGGTCGAAGAATACAGCCCGCCCCCTGGTCCCGCCCTGCCCCCCCTTGGCCAGCCAAAAAACATTATTAACAACCCCAAAACCACCGCAAGCTCATGCAGAAAGGAAAAGACGCTCCCCTCTCTTCTGACCGCCCCAAGGCACACTATGTGGAAGGCGTAGGATGGAGAAAGGATACAGAACATACTTTCACCCGCCGTGACAGAAACATCGACTATCACGCGGGACGCAGGGCGCATATGCTCACACTCACCGTGGAGGAGGATGCACCCCTCTTCGGACAGGTGTCTGGCAGCCTGGATGCCTATGATGCCGCCGCCCCCCTGCATTACTACGCCCCAGAGGCGCAGCCCTCTTCTGGCTCCCTGGATGCCGCCGCCCCCCAGCCTCTTCTCGGTCCACATGTGAGGCTGGCGGAACTGGGTCATGCCGTGTTGCAGATATGGCAGCACATGAAGGAGAGGTACAGCGAGACCATCGATCTTCGTGACGATGAGTTTGTGGTGATGCCCGAGCATCTTCATGCCATCTTGTATGTGAGGCGTTCTTCAGACAAGCATCTCAGTGACTTCGAGAAGGCTTTCAAGGGTTGCTGCAACGCCGCATACCGCCTCTTGCTTGCCCAAGGGAAGACGACCGCCGTAGGTACGGCGCGCGAATGGCTTGCAGCCTTTCGTGCTGCCTCGCCCGATGCGCAGCATGCCATGACGCTCTGGCTTGAGAAGGCCTATCAGCGCGCCCTCGCATACCGGGCCCCCGCCCCCCAGTACCTTTCGACCCGGTCGAAAGGCACAGACAGCCCCCCTGCCCCCGCTGCTGCCCCCGCTGCTGCCCTTGCCCTCACCCCCCGCTCCGACATCGGTGCTCCGCCCATCCGCCTCAACACTCAAGGAGAGCATGGCAAGGTGGGTTTCCTTTTTCGTGCCAACTATAACGACAAGCATGCTTCGGGGCTCAAGAAGCTCGAGGAGAAACGCAGTTACATCCGCAATAACCCGAGGACACGAATCATGCGCATGTGTAACAGGAGCCGACAGACCGTGATACGCCAAACCATAGACACCCAGATCACCCTTCCTGCCCTGCACGGCTATCTGCAGCGCGAATGCGGGGCACTGGCCACCGCCGAGCGGCTCGCCGCCCTGGATGCGCTGCTCCTTGTCCAGTATTCTTCGACCTGGTCGAAGAATACCATCCACCTCGACTACTACGGAGAGGCATCTGTCCTCTCTGCCCCGCTGCTGCTTCCTGTTGTCTGTCACCGACGTGACAGCCGCCTCTTCGAAAGGCAGAAGGCACTTCTCCTCGGTAAGGCGCAGCAAGAGCAGGCGGTGCTCGTCTCGGCGCGCATCGCAAAAGGAGAGCAGAGCATCATGGATGAGGCTCTGCGCCTCGGTGCACCGACGGTGCGCATCCTCCTTGAGGGCTTCCCGGAGAAGTACCATCCTTCTGCGGCCATCAACGAGGTTTGCGCCGAGGGGCGTATGCTCCTCGTCTCACCATGGCAGTGGTCATACCGATACAGCGGAGACACCATAGACCCCATCCTGTGCAAGACACTCAACTGCATAGCTCAGGCCCTCTGCCGTAGGAAAGACACCTTCTGGAAAGAGGCTTAACCTTCTTCGCCCCTCAGGAAAGAAGGTTGGTATTCTTCGACCTGGTCGAAGAATACATTTAAAAGAAATAAAAAACAACAAAGATATGAACACCAAGATAAATAGTCATTTCAAACAAACCATCCGTACCACTGTGCTGCTGCTCTTACTGGCAGGATTTCAGCTTAGTGCCTGGGCTGATGATGTCACGGCGACATGGGATTTTCAGAATAACAATCCTACGGGTATCCAAACGCTCGGTGCTATTGAAGGCACTACGGGCACCGTTAATTCCGATGT
>CALZGT010000174.1 GCA_945787235.1 uncultured Prevotellaceae bacterium | reverse complement strand
TGACCCAGAGGTTGGGGACACCCCATCCCTTGAAGTCATTGTTTTCGTCCTGGAAGCCCGGCATGGGCCACTGGGTGAGCTCAAAGCGTGCCCCGGCATCCACCCACCTGCTCTGCAGGTTCAGGTTGGCGTAGGTGTTGGTCAGGAAATACTCGTTGTCGTATTTTGAGGTACCGATGCTGGCATCCTGCTGCGGAGCTATCATCATGTCGCTCTGTATGCTTCCGCTCAGCGTCACCTTTTTCTCCTGGGCAGAGGCTGTCAGGGTGGTGAGCAGCACTCCGAGCGTGAGTAGCGGCTTTATTAGTTCATAGTTCATAGTTCATTGTTGAGAGGTTATGGGTTATAGGTTATAGGTTATCGAAGGGGTTATGGTTTTTGAGGTTATAGTTCATGGCTGCTCAATCGTGGATGAGAACTATAACCCGAATACAGCCTCAAACCAACCATAACCCTTTCGATAACCTATAACCCATAACCATTCATTATTTCTTTACCAACTCTCTCACAACCTCGATGAGTTCCTCTTCGGCACCGTCGGTGTATCCGTTGTGCTTATACACTATTTTGCCCTGTCCATCGACGATGAGCGTATAGGGAATCATCTGGATGCCCAGTGCGCGCTTGAGTTCGCCGTTGGGGTCGAGGAGAATAGTTTCGAAGGGCCATTCGTTCTCGCTCACCAGGGGAGCCACCTTGTGTACGTTCTGAGCCTGGTCGATGCTGATGGCCACCAGTTTCACTCCCGTCTCCTCCTGCCATTCCTCATAGACCTCTGCTATGGCGGAGAGTTCGCGGTTGCAGGGTTTGCACCAGGTGGCGAAGAAGTCGATGATGAGGGGTTTGCCGTCATTGTGCAGCGTGTCGGTCTTGACGGTCTTGCCGTCGATGGTCTTCAGGGTAACGGCGGGCAACTGAGCCGAGGCGGCCAGTGTGCCGGCCACCATGAGAAAGAGTGCAAAAAACAGTTTTTTCATGACTTTTATGGGGTAATAATTAGAATCTTAGTAATTTCGGGCGCAAAGGTACGAATAAATTCCGAAATAAAAAAATAGTCCCTTGCAAAATGCCGTGATTATGGTACGCATGATACCATAATCTTAGGTATTTTCACGTTTTTGCATGTACCGTTGCGTCCGTTTGTCAGTGGTTCACCGGAAACCGCACCACCTTCCTGCCCCGTGCGGTCTTCACCTCCAGGAGATACATGCCCCGGGGAAGGTGGGAGAGGGAGAGGGTGCGCGTGGTGCCGGCTGGCACCGTGCCACAATGTGCCTGGGCACAGGTTGCGCCCTGGGGAGAATAGACGGTCAACGTGGCCCGGGAAAGGTCCTCGGGGAAGGTGACCTGCAGCAGGCGACCCTGCAATGTGAGGTCCAAGCGCAGTCCGTCCCCAGCCTCTACGCCCCTCACGGGAGACGCTTCGATGCACTGCAGCAAGCCTGCGTAGGCATCCACCTTGCCGAAGCCCCAGGCAGGACTTCCCCCGGCAGGTAACCCTCCCGTGAAGGCATCACGACGCGCGGTAGAGGCCACGATGTCCTTGAGCTGCTCCGGTGTCAGCTGCGGGTTCGCCTCCAGCCAGGTGGCCACCACTCCCGTGACGAAGGGAGCCGACATGCTGGTACCCTGCATGTAACCGTATTCCCAGGTCTGGTCATCCTGCCGTGCGGTGAAAGCCACCTGTTTGGTGCCCGACGCATCGTAGGCCGAAAGAGCCGAGACGATGTAGCAGCCCGGAGCCGTTACCTCAGGCTTCACCCTGCCGTCGGCCGTAGGACCCTGACTGGAGAAGGAGCCCAGTGCCCCTACCGTCTCGTCCAGGGTGCCTGTTCCCAGCGAAGTCTGGAAATCATTGCGTGTCACGTAGGCACCCACGGTGAGAATCCGCTTCCCCGTGCCGCCAATCTCCGCTATCGTGGAGGCATCCGTGGGACGCGTGAAACCCTCCACGTCCCTGTCATCCAGTGCCAGCCACGTGTTGTCAGCCCAGACATCCACCGTGCCAGCCCCCTTGGGCCGTACGGTCAGAGCCACCGCATAGTTGTTGCGCACGCTTGTCAGGGCCGAGCGGATGACCACGTTGAGTTTGCCGTTCAGGGGATTCACCTCCGAGGCCACCTCCAGGGTTCCCGTGGCATAGCTGCCCAGCTTGACTGTCTGTATCCCCTCAGCAGGATAGACGGGGACGGAAACCATGTCCTTCTTGTTGAACGTGCTGTAGGCAGAGAGTTCCACCTCCAGTTCCATGCCCTTCTCTGCCCATAGCTGCACCATGCCCCCGTGGCTGTCGCGCGAGGGAGCCGTCTTGAAACTGAGGAAGGTGCGCAGCGGTGCGTCCTCGGCCGACTGGAAGGTGCGGCAGAGGTGGAAGGCATCCTTGTGGTGGTTGCCTGCCGCCCCCACGATGAGGCGGCCCGGTCCCTGCATCCCATCGGCCATGCGGTCGAAGAAAGAGGTGCCGTCGTGCGGTCCGTCATGGTTGCCCAGACTCAGGTTCACCACGCAGGGTTTTCCCACCTCCGTGGCATAGTCAAAGATGTACTGTACGGCATTCGTGATGTCCGCCTGCGTCGTCACGCGCTGGTCGAGACTCACCAGGACGATGTCCGCCCCGGGTGCTGTGCCCTGCCAGGCCCCCTCCATGTAGGTGTCAGATCCGGCCGCGATGGCGGCCACGTGCGTGCCGTGCGAGTTGATGGTGGCATCGGCCTGCGCACGCAGTATGTCCTCAGCCTCTGTCATCTCTATGCCGTAGCCGAAGCCCTCGGGCGCGTGGCACCCCTCGAATGACTCCGTGCCCTGTTCCCACACACGCGCTATGCGCAGCGAACCATCCACGGGATGACGGAAGGCAGGATGCGTGTAGTCGAAACCCGCATCCACGATGCCCACGATGACACCCTTTCCGGTATAGGCCCTTTCCAGCGCCTCCCCCTCGCGGATGCGTTCCACGCCGGCCTCGGGACGGGCCTTGTCCAGCATGGGCTGGGGAGCCGTGGTGAGGTGCAGGTAGCGCACCTCACCCGTGGCAGCCAGGCCGGTGAGGACGGCAGGGGTGGCATGCACGGTGGCCAGTGAGCCGTCAGGCTGCATTACGTAGGCCGTCACCGGCTGTCCTGCTTCGGGGACAGCACGCGTCACGTGTGGCCGAAGCCACAATTGTGCCTGGGGAGAGAGCGAAGACTGTGCCCAGACGGATGCGGAAGCCAGGGCACAGAGCACCAGGCTTGAGAAACTGCGGGCTCCCATCACTTCACTACAATCTTTCTGGCCCCCTTCTTGCCCTTCACCACATACGTGCCCGGAGCAAGGCGTGAGCCACGTGCGTACTGACGACCCATCGTGTCGTAAATGCCTGTGGCACTGTCAGCGTAGATACGTCCTCCCTCGACGCGGAAGTCGGGAGCCTCACTCTCGCGGGTCTCCTCTATGCCATCGGCCTCCCCTGAGAAGGCACGCTGGGTGTAGGACTCTCCCAACTTGGCCGACACGCAGTTATACACATAGTTGAGCGTGGCATCGTTGGGCACATAGCGGGCGACGTAGCCCACGAAGGACACCTTGGCGGGATCTACGGCCTTGGTCACCTTCTCGGGCGCAGTGCCCGCTTCCTCCAGGGCCTCGTCGGTCCAGTGGGACGAGCGCAGGTTTTCGGGCAGCGTGAAGGTCTTCTCGAAGGTTACCACCTCCCCGGGCTTGAAGTCCGAGAGCAGTCCCCATACGTTGTCCGTCACCACGGCACGGAACACGTGGTTGTGCTCGTAGTTGCTGCCGCCGTTGGACTGGATGTCTATCATGCCGTCCTGTATCATCATCACGTTCAGCACGTTCTGCGTCTGCCCCATGTCCTCGTGTCCATAGACCTGGAACTTCAGCTTCACCTCGCGCGTCTGCTCGTTGTATTCGGTGGCCAGACGGAGAGAGGCGTAGGGATGGCTGGAGGCCAATTGTGAGAACATGCCCGTGATGTTCTGCTCGCTGATTTCCTGTACGGGGATGTAGGTGCTGGCGTTGGGATAGCGGTTCACCATGAAGGCCGGGGCGTAGGTGCTGGAGCTGCCATAGAACAAGGTATATTGCAGGTCTTCGTTCATGGTGAAATAGTCGGGATAGTAACCGGCGTGGTGGCTCACCTCCACCATGTTCTCCTTGATGTCGGCGAGCACCCTCTTCAGGGTGGCGTGCCCCGAAGGACAATTACTGCACTTCTGACCCGTGAAGGTCTCCACGAGCATGGCGCGTTCCATGTCGGCGGGATAGAAGAAGACGTTCTCGGCATAGTTGTTGTCAGAGGGGTCGGCATCCTTGGCACCATTCAGCTGCGTCACCTCCAGTCTCAGGTCAGTGCTTCCTGAGGTCTGTGCCGTCACCTCGGGCAGCGTCAGGGCGAGGGTCTGTCCCGGCAGCAGGTTGAGGTTGTCGAGGTGCAGGGTCTGCGTCTTGTCCGAGGCGACCTCCACGTCCAGGGTCTGTATGGTCTCAGTACCCGCATTGAAGACCTCCCCTTGCAGCGTGTAGGTGTTGCCGGCCAGGTAATACCCGCCGAGCGGCGTGGTCTTCATGAGTACGTCGCAGTACTGCGGCAGTCCATCTACCACAGCCTTCACCTGGGCCATGCCCCGGTTCTTGCCGTTGAGGTCCGTCCAGCTGTCGTTGATGAGGGCGAAGGAACATCCAGCGGCATCCATCGTTCCGTCGGTGGAGTAGAGCTTGTAGTCGCCCTTCAGTTCACCCACATAGCCGATGTAGAGACATTCCTCCTCGCCCGTGATGGTGTAGGGCGTGTCGAAGGTTGTCTCCGTCCACTTGGCCGAGGTGGTGGGTATGTTGGCACTCGTGAGGGGCTGGTCGCAGCTCACGAGCGGCGTGCCCTCCAGTTGGGTGCTGACGAAGGCCGTCACCTTGCCCTTCTCGAGGTTCTTGGTGCCATAGATGGCCTTGAGGCCGGTAATCTTCCTGCCCTTGAGGAGGGCGAGCTTCTGCCGGGAGAGGCGGATGGCGAGACCCTGCCGGGCGCCTGTGCCCAGGCTGAAGAATGAGCTCCGTGAGTAGTGGCCTGTCGTGTAGCCCACCTCCTC
>CALZGT010000173.1 GCA_945787235.1 uncultured Prevotellaceae bacterium | reverse complement strand
CAGAACCCGAAGTGGTTCAAGAAGGCACGCAAGATACAGCTTACGGTAATGGCCTACGATGCCAAGGGTGACATACGGCAGGGACAGGGTTATTTCATCAACGAACAGGGGGATGCCGTCATGGAGTACGATGTCCTGAAAGGAGCTGTCAGGGCGGTGGCCATCGATGCGGAGGGCAAGGAGCACCACGTGACCTACATCCTGGGGGCCAGTTCGCTGTACAACGTGGCCAAGGTGCAGACGGACTGCCAGAAGGTGAAGGCCATTCCCCTGGCCATGCAGACGGCACAGAAGCAGGAGACGGTATATGTCATGCCCGTCTGCAGCAAGGACAACAAGGTGCCTTGCTACGTGGGATTGGTGGCTGACATACAGGAGTTTGGCGAGGGGCATTACCCTTATTACACCCTACAGAACAGCATCGACGAACGCTTCTCGGGGTGCCCTGCCTTCAACGAGAACGGCGAACTCATCGGCCACATCCAACTGCCCGCCAGCGGCAAGGACCAGCCGGCCTATATCCTGGGGGCTCGTTTCCATGAGTCGTTCAGGATGACGGCTCTCGACCTCAACAACAGCGACCTCAATGCCATAGGCATCACCAAAGCTCTCCCCGAGGACGAGGCACAGGCCACTTCATACCTCTTATTATATAATAGGCAGGACAAAGAGGCATACCGCAAGGTCATCGACCTATACCTGCAGAAGTTTCCCGCCCAGAGTACGGGTTATGTGCAGCTGGCAGAGGAGCAGGCCGCCGCAGAGGAATATAAGGCAGCTGAAGCCACCTACGCCAAGGGACTGGAGATGTGTCCGCAGCAGGCCGATGAACTTCACCATGCCTTTGCCAAGGCGCTCTACCAGCGTTGCGTGAAGCAGGACAGCATAGCTCCGGGTTGGACGATGGAGCGGGCCCTCCAGGAGGCCGAGACTGCCTTTAACGTCAAACCGCTTCCCCTCTACACCTCGCTCCAGGGTATGTGCCTGTACGCACTCCAGCGCTATGGGGATGCCTATGGCAAGTTCATGGAGGTGACTGCTTCCAACCTGCGTTCGCCTGAGTATTTCCACTATGCCATCCAGTGCAAGACCATGATGAGGGCCGGGGAGGAGGAAATCCTGGCCTTGCAGGACAGCTGTGTGGCTTGCTTCACCAAACCCTACCCCACGGAAGCTGTCAACTACCTCTACCCGCGTGCCAAGACGCTGGCTTCGCTGAAGCGATACCGGGAGGCGGTGGCTGACATGAACGAGTGTGAACACCTGCTGGCAGGCAATGTGAATGCCAACTTCTACTACGAAAGGGAGCAGATGGAGATTCAATGCCGCATGTACCCGGCAGCACTCACGGACATAGAGAGGGCGGTGAAGCTGGCTCCCCAAGACCCGTCCATGCGGGCAGAGGAAGCAGCCCTCAACTATAGGGTGGGACAACTCGACCAGGCCGTCAGCGCAGCCCGCGAAGCCATAAAGATAGACCCGGAATACCCCGATGCCTACCGCATCCTGGGACTGGCACTGCGCGACAAGGGCATGAAGAAGGAAGCCCGCGAAGCCCTGCAGAAATCCGTCGAACTGGGTGACACGCTCTCACAGGGCATCCTGGACAAGATGGAATGATGCTTTTTTTTTGAGTCCCCACATAAAGTAATGTTCAAAAAATAACTTTGGTAATCTAAACCTTTTCCCCCTACGTACGTCAAATAAGTAGAAAACCAATCATTACTAACTTAAAGACTTACGACAATGAAGAAGTATTTCATGGCACTGGCAGCCGCCGTAATGGTGTGCAGTTCCATCCAGGCACAACGCCGCGAGATGAGCCAGGAAGAAAGGGAAAAGATGCGCACGGAAATGGTGCAGCGCCAGACGGAGAACATGGCCAAGGAGCTCAAGCTGGAAGGCGAAGCCAAGACGGCTTTCATGACAACCTACACGCAGTACCTGACGGAACTCAACGAGGTGTCGGCCGCTGACACGCAGCGACGCAACCGCAACGAGGAGACCAAGGCCGACAAGATGACGGACGAGGAGTGCTACGCCAAGATCAAGGAGAACCTGGACCGCCAGGAGAAGCAGATTGAGCAGAGCCAGAAGCGTCTGGAGATTACCAAGAAGTACATGTCCACCCTGCTCCCCACCCTCACGGCACAGCAGCTCTACAAGGTCTTCGGAGAGAGGCAGCGCGGCTTCGGCGGTGCTCCCAACTTCAACGGCCAGCGTGGCAATTTCGGAGGTGGTAACTTCGGAGGCGGCCAGCGTGGCAACTTCGGTGGCGGTGGATTCTGACACAGATAGCCCCCCGAAAAAACGCCAAACAACAAACTTTGTTACGAAAAGAATACATTATCCCAAAAAAGTAGGCAGAATTTTCTTCTGCTTGCTTTTTTTTTGTAACTTTGCGGCAGTAAACAGTTTATTAACTAAAAACATTCACATCATGAAGAAAATTCTACTCTCATTAGTGGCCTTGATGGCCATGAGTGTCCAGACTGCTTTGGCACAGGACTTAATCTGGAATGAAGACTTCAGTTCTTTTGAGACGAATGCCGTACCTTCTGGAGGCGACTACCAGTATGTCAGTGCGGATGGCACGTCATCCACCAAGGTTTACAACGAAGCACTGGCAGGCGGAGAAATGCCTGAACTGCTCATCTCAAAGAACGGCGGCTCGTTTACCGTTACCATTCCCATGAATGGCAAGAGCGGTGAACTGACCCTGTCCTTCAAGTCCAACAAGAAGAACCTCACAGTAACTGCAGAGAACGCAACGATTGGCGAGAAGAGTGCTACGGGCAACGACTACCAGTATCCTGTAACAGTAGCTGCTGGTACTGAAAGCGTTACCTTCATCTTCAGCAACTCTTCAAGCAGCAACATTCGCTTCGACAATGCGCGACTGTTCAGCGGTGAGGCTAAGAAGCCCGCAGGCATCACTTGGGGTACTGCCTCACGCGATGTGACGCTGGGCGCAGAGGATAACAATCTCCCTACCCTCTCAAACACCAACAACCTCCCCGTCACCTACAGTAGCGACAATACCGAGGTAGCTACCATTGATGCTGAAGGTACCATCACGCTGGTAGCCGCTGGTACGGCCAACCTCACTGCCTCATTTGCAGGTAACGATGAGTATGAAGCTGCCGAGGTTACGGTAAAACTGAACGTAAAGGCAGCTGCCACTGAGCCCGATCCCTCTGAGGACATCACCAACACCCCCGAGACGGCCTACACCGTAGCTAAGGCAAACGAACTGATTGCTGCCGGCAAGGGGCTTGACAGCAAAGTATATGTAGCGGGTACCATTACCAAGATTAAGGAAGTAAGCACTCAGTACGGCAACGCTACCTTCTGGATTGGTGACGAGGCTACACACGGGGAGGCTGACCTGCAGATTTACCGCGGATATTTCCTTGAGAACCAGAAGTTCACTGCCGAGAACCAGATTAAGGTGGGCGACAAGGTGGTGATGTACGGCCTGCTGGTGGACTACAACGGCACAAAGGAAATGAAGACCGTTTATGTTTACTCGCTGAATGGCAACCAGACTGTAGGCATCCGCGGCATTGAGGCTGGCAAGAACAGCCAAAGCATCTACAACCTCGCCGGTCAGCGCGTAGGCAAGGCTGTCAAGGGTATCTACGTCATCAACGGCAAGAAGGTAGTGAAGTAATCCTTCTTCCACAGACACAAGGTGGGTTCCATCAAAACCCTACCATAAAGAGAAGCCGGAGCCCGATGGGTTTCGGCTTCTTCTGTTATAAGGGAGAAGCCAAACAGACCTTACCTGCCCCAAGAGAGAAAGTGCCTCACAAATCGTGTCACAACAAAAATTTCTCCCCACTTGACGGGAGACGGGCAAAAAAAAACGCGTCACGGCTTGTTTGGTAACACATTTTTAGTTACCTTTGCGCTCAGATATGGAACAAAAGCAATTTAAGGAAACGGTACTCCTGGTGGATGCCAACTACCTGGACAACGTGCAGGGTGGCTTCAAGGCTTTCCTCCGGGACAAGGTGGGGCATGATTTGCCCGCTGCTGACCTGGCCACATGGATCATCGACATGGTCATGGGGGTGCTGTGGGATGCTACGGAGCAAGCGGAGAAGACTGACTTTAGCCAGCAGGAGACACAGGTGGTCTTCGTGTGCGAGAAGAACGAGACGGAACTGCGGCACTTCCTCCCTGCCAGACTTAGGGAGGAGGTCGATGGCATGGCCTTCAGCGAAGAGCTGTTTGGCGAGTTTCTGATGAGCGTCGTCGAGGATGAACACCTGGTGGAAGGTGAACCGCTGCTCGTGGAGAGTGCCGAGATGCTGCTTACGAGCCAGCACGTGAAGCACCTCATCGTGGTGCCCGACCCCGAAAAGGGTCTGGAGTCACTGCGACGCCTGCAGCAAGAGAACACCAATCGTCACATGGAGATAATCACCATGGAGCCTGACCCGTCCCACGGAGGCATCAGCCTGCTGGGGTACGCGCTTCTCCATTCCCTGGGTCTTTCACCCGACCAACTCTGACAATCAACAACAAGAAAAAAACAATATCACAGCAATGGGAAAAGTACTTATTATCGGTGCTGGTGGAGTAGCCACCGTAGCCGCCCATAAGGTGGCACAGAACAAGGACGTGTTCACCGAGATAATGATTGCCTCTCGTACCGAGAGCAAGTGTAAGGCACTGGCCGATGTCCTTAACAAGAAGTACGGCACGGCGGTCACCACGGCGCAGGTGGATGCCGACAGCGTGGAGCAACTCGTGGCGCTGATGAGCAGCTACAAGCCGGAACTCGTGATGAACCTGGCCCTGCCCTATCAGGACCTCACCATCATGGAGGCTTGCCTTCAGACGGGTTGCAACTACCTGGACACGGCCAACTACGAGCCGAAGGATGAAGCCCACTTCGAGTACTCCTGGCAGTGGGCCTACCGCGAGCGTTTCGAGAAGGCTGGCCTCTGTGCCATCCTGGGATGTGGTTTCGACCCGGGCGTGACGAGCATCTTCACGGCCTACGCAGCCAAGCACCACTTCGATGAAATCCAGTACCTCGACATCGTGGACTGCAATGCAGGCAACCACCACAAGGCTTTTGCCACCAACTTCAACCCCGAAATCAACATCCGCG
>CALZGT010000172.1 GCA_945787235.1 uncultured Prevotellaceae bacterium | reverse complement strand
ATATGCGTCACGACAGAAGAAAACTCAACCAACACATCATGTATGGCGTCATGGCCATGGCTGTCATCGTCATGCTCGTAGTCTTCATCTTCATGTACCTCTTCATTGACAAGACGAAGGCGGCACAGGAGGGGGACGAAGAATACGTTCCCACGGAACAGGTGGACTGACACGGCACAAAAAAGCACACATTTTCTGCCGATTTTGGACAGAAACGCAAGAAATAGGTCAAAAAATCAAGGCAGATACAAAATATTTCTGCCATAAGGAGCGGAAAATGAGATAATTTTTGTACTTTTGCAGAGAAGAATTAAGTGAGGGGCCCGAAAGAGTTCCTCACTTACGCATAATAAAGGGGGCTTCTCCCCAAGAAGCAGACGAAAAAGTACATTGATAGAAAAGTATGATTGACAAGAAGAAAGTTGAGCAAATTGTCAACGAATGGCTGACCAAGACGGATTATTTCCTGGTTGACCTGACCGTGAGTGCAGACGACCGTATCGTCGTAGTCATTGACCACGCAGAAGGAGTTTGGATTGAGGATTGTGCGGAACTGAGCCGGTATATCGAGAGCCAGTTGAGCCGCGAGGAAGAGGACTACGAACTGGAAGTGGGAAGCGCCGGACTCGGACAGCCCTTCCGCGTAAAGCAGCAGTATGACATCCACGTAGGGAAAGCCATTGAGACACAGACCCGCGACGGCAAGAAGTGGCAGGGCATTCTCACCAAGGTGGACGAGGAGACCTTCACCGTGCTCACTACGCAGAAGATAAAACCTGAGGGAGCCAAGCGTCCCAAGCAGGTGGAGGTGGAGAAGGAGTTCCGCTATGACGAGGTAGTCCTCACCAAGTATCTTATCAGAGTTAAATAAATAATACATATAATGGCAACAACAAAGAAAAACGATGAAAACGTGAGCCTGCGCGAGGCACTTGGAGAATTCAAGGAAACCAAGAACATCGGTCGCGCCACCATGATGAGCGTACTCGAGGAATGCTTCCGCAGCGTGATAGCACGCACGTACGGCACGGACGAGAACTACGACGTCATCGTGAACCCTGACAAGGGAGACTTCGAAATCTACCGCAACCGTACCGTGGTGGAGGATGGTAACGTGCAGGACCCCAACATGGAAATTTCACTGAGCGATGCCCGCAAGGTGGAGGCCGACTACGAGGTAGGCGAGGAAGTCACCGAGCAGGTACACTTCTCTGAATTCGGACGACGCGCCATCCTTACCCTGCGCCAGACCCTGGCCAGCCGCATCCTGGAACTGGAGCACGACACGCTCTACAACAAGTACAAGGACCGCGAGGGTGAGATCATCGCTGCCGAGGTCTATCAGACCTGGAAGCGCGAGGCCCTGCTGCTCGATGACGAGGAAAACGAACTCATCCTGCCCCGTCAGGAACAGATTCCCTCAGACTTCTTCCGTAAGGGCGAGACGGTGCGCGCTGTCATCCACAAGGTAGATAACACCAACGGCAATCCCAAGATATACCTGAGCCGCACAAGTCCCATGTTCCTGCAGCGTATGCTCGAACAGGAGGTACCGGAAATCAACGACGGCCTCATCACCATCCACAAGATAGCACGCATTCCCGGAGAACGCGCCAAGATTGCCGTAGAAAGCTACGATGAGCGCATCGACCCCGTAGGAGCCTGCGTGGGTGTGAAGGGAAGCCGCGTACACGGCATCGTGAGAGAACTGCGCGGTGAGAACATCGACGTCATCAACTATACGTCCAACGAGAAACTCTTCATCATCCGTGCCCTGAGCCCAGCCGTCGTCAACAGCATAGAACTGAACGAGGAGGCACACACGGCCAATGTCTATCTCAACCCGGACCAGGTGAGCCTGGCCATCGGTAAGGGCGGTCTGAACATCAAGCTGGCCAGTATGCTGACGGGTTATACCATTGATGTGTTCCGCGAGACGCAGGAGGGTGAGACGGATGACGTGAACCTGGATGAGTTCACCGATGCCATCGAACCTTGGATCATTGAGGAACTGAAGAAACTGGGCATGCAGACAGCACGCGACGTGTTGGGCGCATCACGTGAGTTCCTCATTCAGAAAGCCGACCTCGAAGAAGAGACTGTCGATGAGGTGCTGAACATTCTGGCTGCCGAGTTCGAATAAGGACAACAGACCTTTACAGACCGGATAATCCACCGTTTTTATAATCCACCATTTAGGTAATCCACCATTTAATTTAAAATAAAGTAGATGAGCATTAGATTAAATAAGGCAACAAAGGAATGCAATGTGGGATTGCAGACCGCTGTAGAGTTCCTGCAGAAGAAAGGCTTCAAGGACATAGAGGCCAACCCCAACACGAAGATTACAGACGAACAGTACGAAATGCTGCTCAACGAGTTCAACCGCGACAAGGGACTGCGCAAGCAGGCTGCGGAACTGTCCAAACAGCAACGCCACCACAAGGAACAGCGCGACCAGAAGCGCAGCGAGACACACATCGAACTGACCACCGTCCAGAAACCCAAGTTCCTGGGCAAGATAGACCTTAACGCCCCGCGTCCCGCCGTTCCTGCCAAGGAACCTGCACCAGCCGAGACCATCCAGCCTGCCAAGGAAGCAGAAGCCAGGACGGAGAAGCCTGCTGTACAGGAGGAAAAGAAGACGGAAGAGGTGAAGAAGCCTGCAGCAGCCCCCCAGGAGGTAAAGGCCCCTGAGGTAAAGGTTACCGAAACGCATGACACAGGGGTGGAAAAGGTGACTGAAGCAAAGGCTGAGAAAAGCCAGAAAGAGGCACCCGCTGCCACTGAGGGTCACAAGGAGGAGAAGAAGGATGCAAAGCCTGCCAGAAAGGCTCCCGCAGCCGAGAAGAAGAAAGCTCCCCTCGGTGACGAGGTGGACGGCGTGTTCCGCCTCAAGAGAGACGAGACACCCAGCGTACAGTTCAACGTGGTGGGCAAGGTGGACCTCTCAGCCCTCAACCAGAGCACGCGCCCCAAGAAGAAGTCCAAGGAGGAGAAGCGCAGGGAGCGTGAGGACAAGAACCGTGCGCAGAACGGTGGCCAGGGTGGCAACGGTGAGCGCAAGAAGCGTGTACGCATCGGCAAGGAACGCGTCGATGTGAATGCCGTGGGTCAGCAGGTACAGCAGCAGAACAACAAGAAGAACAACAATAACAACCAGCAGGGTGGCGGCAAGAAGAACAAGCAGAAGAACCAGCCACGCCAGCAGCTGAGCCAACCCGAGGTGAGCGATGAGGAGGTAGCCAAGCAGGTACGCGAGACACTGGCCCGCCTGACCAGCAAGGGTTCCAAGATGGGCAAGGGTGCCAAGTACCGCCGCGAGAAGCGCGATGCCATACGTCAGGGTATGGAGGAGCAGCTCGAGAACGAGGCAGCAGAGAGCAAGGTACTGAAACTGACGGAGTTCGTTACCGCCAACGAGTTGGCCACGATGATGAACATTCCCGTCACCCAGGTCATCGGCACCTGCATGCAGATCGGCATCATGGTGAGCATCAACCAGCGTCTGGATGCCGAGACCATCAACATCGTGGCCGAGGAGTTCGGCTTCACCACGGAATATGTCAGTGCAGAGGTCAGCGAGGCAGTGACGGAGGTAGAGGACGATGAGTCCGACCTCGTGCCACGCGCTCCCATCGTCACCGTCATGGGTCATGTGGATCATGGTAAGACTTCACTGCTCGACTACATACGCCAGACCAACGTGATTGCCGGTGAGGCGGGTGGTATCACCCAGCACATCGGTGCCTACAACGTCAAGCTTCAGGACGGCCGTCACGTGACCTTCCTGGACACGCCGGGTCATGAGGCTTTCACGGCCATGCGTGCCCGCGGTGCACAGGTTACCGACATCGCCATCATCATCGTGGCAGCCGACGATGACATCATGCCCCAGACCAAGGAGGCCATCGCACATGCTTCTGCGGCCAACGTGCCCATCGTCTTTGCCATCAACAAGATAGACAAGCCTACGGCCAACCCTGAGAAAATCAAGGAGGGACTGGCACAGATGAATTACCTCGTGGAGGACTGGGGTGGCAAGTACCAGAGCCAGGACATCAGTGCCAAGAAGGGCATCGGTGTAGAAGAACTCCTGGAGAAGGTGCTCCTCGAAGCCGAGATGCTGGACCTCAAGGCCAACCCCAACCGCAAGGCATCAGGTACCATCATCGAGTCTTCGCTCGACAAGGGAAGGGGCTATGTGGCCACCGTAATCGTCGGCAATGGTACGCTGCGCGTAGGAGATGTCATGCTGGCAGGTACCACCTACGGACGTGTCAAGGCCATGCTCGATGAGCGTGGACGCCGCGTACAGGAGATAGGTCCCGCCCAGGCAGCCACCATCCTCGGACTGAACGGTGCTCCGCAGGCAGGTGATGCCTTCCATGTCATGGACACCGACCAGGAGGCACGCGACATTGCCAACAAGCGTGAGCAGCTGGCACGCGAGCAGGGTCTGCGCACCATGAAGCGCATTGACCTGAATGAGATAGGCCGCCGTATCGCTCTGGGTGACTTCAAGGAACTGAACCTCATCGTCAAGGGTGACGTGGACGGCAGCGTGGAGGCACTGAGTGACTCTCTGCTGAAACTCTCTACGGAGAAGATTCAGGTCAACGTCATCTACAAGGCCGTGGGTCAGATCAGCGAGAGCGACGTGAACTTCGCCGCTTCCTCCGATGCCATCATCGTGGCCTTCCAGGTGCGTCCTTCAGCGGCAGCACGCCGTCTGGCCGAACAGCAGGGTGTGGATATCCGTACCTACTCCGTCATCTACGATGCCATCGAGGAGGTCAAGGATGCCATGGAGGGCATGCTCTCTCCCGAAATCAAGGAAGAGGTCACGGCCCAGGTCGAGGTACGTCAGGTGTACAAGATTTCCAAGGTGGGTACCGTGGCGGGTGCCTACGTCATCGACGGAAAGGTCAGCCGCTCGAACAAGGCACGCGTGGTACGCGACGGCATTGTCATCTTCACCGGCGAAATCAACGCCCTGAAGCGTTTCAAGGACGATGTGAAGGAGGTCAACACGAACTTCGAGTGCGGTCTCTCACTGGTCAACTACAACGACCTGCGTGAGGGTGACATCATCGAGACCTTCCAGGAGATTGAAATCAAGGCCAAACTTT
>CALZGT010000171.1 GCA_945787235.1 uncultured Prevotellaceae bacterium | reverse complement strand
GGCCGGCGGGCTTCGAAGTACTCGATGACCTTGCGAAGGCCGTCCTCCAGCTTCACCTTGGGTTCCCACTGAAGCTTTTCCTTGGCCAGCGTGATGTCAGGCCTGCGTTGTTTCGGGTCGTCCTGTGGCAAGGGCTGGAAGGTTATCTTCGACTTGCTGCCTGTGAGGCGGATGACCATTTCGGCCAGTTCCAGCATGGTGAACTCGCCGGGGTTGCCGATGTTGACGGGACCCACAAAATCATCCTCGGTGGCCATCATCCTTATCATACCCTCCACGAGGTCATCGACATACTGGAAACTGCGCGTCTGTTTTCCGTCACCATAGATGGTGATGTCCTCTCCCTTCAGCGCACTCACCACGAAGTTCGTCACCACTCGGCCGTCGTAGGCCTGCATCTTGGGGCCGTAGGTGTTGAAGATGCGTATGAGCTTGATGCGCACACCGTGCAGACGGTGGTAATCCATGGCCAGCGACTCCGCACAACGCTTTCCCTCGTCATAGCATGAGCGTATGCCGATGGGGTTCACGTTGCCCCAGTAATATTCCGGCTGAGGGTGGATGGCAGGATCGCCATACACCTCGCTGGTGCTGGCATGAAGTATTTTGGCATGGGTACGACGGGCCAGACCGCAAAGGTTGTATATGCCGAAGATGGCTGTCTTGGTGGTCTGGATGGGGTCATTCTGGTAGTGGATAGGTGAGGCAGGACAGGCGAGGTTGTATATCTCATCTACCTCGGCCCAGTAGGGCTGTATCACGTCATGGCGCACCAGCTCGAAATTGCTGTACTTGAGCAGCTCCCACACGTTCTCCTTGCGGCCCGTGTAGTAGTTGTCCAGACAGATGACATCGTCGCCATTCTCCACCAGCCTTTTGCACAAGTGAGAGCCGATGAAGCCAGCCCCTCCCGTCACAAGTATTCTTTTCATACTAAAAAAATTGTGTTGTTCACTCTTGATTTTTACACAAAATTATTAAAAATACACTAAAAAACCAAATCTATATCAAGAAAACACGCGATTTTTGATAAAAAAAATGCCGTAAAGGGAGCATATCCGCATTTTTTTGTAATTTTGCACCGATTTTCGCGTAGAGCATTTTGGGCAGAAATCGGTCACCCCATTCCGTTCAAGATTACTCACATCGTCCATCAGCATATTATAATAAAAAATAGGTATTAATTTTTAATAAAAAGGTATTAAGATGAACGCATTCGTTTTTCCCGGTCAGGGAGCGCAGTTTACGGGTATGGGCAAGGACCTGTACGACAACAATTCACGTGCCAAGGAACTTTTCGAGAAGGCCAACGAGATTCTCGGTTTCCGCATTACCGACATCATGTTCGAGGGTACTGCTGACGAACTCAAGCAGACCAAGGTGACTCAGCCTGCCGTATTCCTGCATAGCGTCATCAGTGCCATCTGCCTGGGCGACGACTTCAAGCCCGCCATGGTAGCCGGTCACTCTCTGGGCGAGTTCTCTGCCCTCACGGCTGCCGGTGCCCTGAGCTTCGAGGATGGTCTCAAACTCGTCTATGCCCGTGCTATGGCCATGCAGAAGGCTTGTGAGGCTGCCCCCAGCACCATGGCCGCCATCGTGGGACTGGACGATGCCACCATCGAGCAGGTATGTGCCGAGGTAAGCACCGACGACTGCCTCGTGGTACCCGCCAACTACAACTGCCCTGGTCAGCTGGCTATCAGCGGACACGTGGAGGCTGTCAATGCTGCCTGTGAGAAGCTCAAGGCCGCAGGTGCCAAGCGTGCCCTCGTGCTCCCCGTGGGTGGTGCCTTCCACTCTCCCCTGATGCAGCCCGCCAAGGATGAGCTACAGGCTGCCATCGAGGCTACCGAGTTCCACACCCCCATCTGTCCCGTTTATCAGAACGTGGATGCCCAGGCTCACACCGATGCTGCCGAAATCAAGCAGAACCTCATCGCTCAGCTCACCGCCAGCGTTCGTTGGACACAGGAGGTGCAGAACATGGTGGCTGCAGGTGCCACGGAGTTCGTGGAGTGCGGTCCCGGCAAGGCTCTCCAGGGCATGATCAGCAAGATTGCCAAGGGCAATGCAGAGGTAAGTGTCCGTGGTCTGTAATGCTTCAACCTTGTAGGATTCACTTGCTATGAACGAGAAAATCATCATCTATCAGGTCTTCACACGACTCTTCGGAAACGACTGTCGCACCTGCAAGCCCTGGGGTGACAAGGTGACCAATGGGTGTGGTCTGATGAACGACTTCACTCCCCGTAGCCTCCAGCAGATTCGTCAGCTGGGAGCTACGCACATCTGGTACACAGGCATCATCGAACACGCCACACAGTCTGACAACAGCATCTACGGCATCCGCAGTGTAGGGCATCCGGGGGTGGTGAAGGGCATGGCTGGTTCTGTCTATGCCATCAGCGACTACTACGATGTCGATCCCGACCTGGCCACCAGCAAACTGGCACGCATGGAGGAGTTCGAGAACCTCGTGAAGCGTACACACAAGGCTGGACTGAAGGCCATCATCGACTTTGTGCCCAACCACGTGGCTCGTCAGTACCACTCTGATGTGGCACCCGCAGGCACCGAAGACCTCGGAGCAGGCGACGACCAGAACCTGGGCTTCTCTCCCCGCAACAATTTCTACTATCTTCCCGGTCAGGAACTGCATGCCCACGACTTTGACCTCAAGGGGTATCATGAGTATCCTGCCAAGGCTACGGGCAACAACAACTTCTCTGCCTGGGTAGGCCGTGGCGACTGGTACGAGACGGTAAAGCTCAACTATGGCGTGGATTACATCCACAACTCGGGCAACCACTTCGACCCCATTCCCGACACATGGCACAAGATGCTCGACATCCTCCTCTTCTGGGCGGCCAAGGGCATCGACGGCTTCCGTTGCGATATGGCCGAGATGGTGCCTGTGGAGTTCTGGCACTATGCCATTGCCAAGGTCAAGGAGCAGTTTCCCGATATCATCTTCATTGCCGAGGTGTATAATCCCGACGAGTACCGCAACTACATCCACACGGGTGGTTTCGACTATCTCTACGACAAGGTGGGACTCTATGACACGCTCCGCAACGTCATCTGCGGTTACGCCGGAGCAGCCGAAATCACACAGTGCTGGCAACGCATTGATGACATACGTCCCCACATGCTCAACTTCCTGGAGAATCACGACGAACAGCGTCTGGCCAGTGAGTTCTTTGCGGGTGATGCGGAGAAGGGACGGGCTGCCCTCATCGTAAGTGCCTGCATGGGTACCAATCCCATGATGATCTATTTCGGTCAGGAACTTGGCGAGAGAGGGATGGACGAGGAAGGTTTCAGCGGTCGCGACGGACGTACCACCATCTTCGACTACTGGACCATCGACACCATCCGTCGCTGGCGCAACGGAGGCAAGTTCGACGGGCGCAAGCTCACGCCCGATGAGGTGTCCTTGCAGCAGTTCTACAGCCGCATCCTCAACCTCTGCAACCAGGAGAAGGCCATCCGCGAGGGCGAGTTCTACGACCTCACCTATGTCAACCAGCGTACCGAGGAGTTCAATCCTGCCACTCAGTATGCCTTCATTCGCCGCAGTGGCAACGAGTTGCTGCTCGTCATTGCCAACTTCGACAACTATGACACCAACCTCGGTGTGGTCATCCCCCGTCATGTCTTCGACCTCTACCAGATTCCAGAACTGGAGCGTGTGCAGGCACAGGGGCTCATCACGGGTGACAAGTTCAACATCTCGTTCTGCTCCACCGAGCCTACCCGACTCTTTGTTCCCGCTCACAGTGGCCGCATCCTGAAGATAGTACTGTAATCAATGAACAATTAACAAATAAACTTGGCAATGGGCTGGCGCGTTGAATAACTCTACAGCCCATTGTTATTTGTTTGTGAAATATGAACAACGCTCCCATCTGCGCCATCGCCACAGCCCAGGGGGGTGCCATAGGCATCATACGTACCTCTGGCCCCGGATCCATCCGCATCACCGACAGCCTCTTCCGTGGCCGTCAGTCCCTGCTCAGTGCCCAAGCCTACACCCTTCACTTCGGCCAACTCATGGACGGTGAGGAAGTCGTGGACGAAGTCTTGGTGAGCGTCTTCCATGCCCCCCATTCCTATACAGGCGAGGAATCCACCGAAATCTCGTGCCACGGTTCATCCTACATCCTCCAGCGCGTCCTGCAACTCCTCATCCAGAGAGGCTGCCGTCTGGCTCGCCCCGGGGAGTTCACCCAGCGCGCCTTCCTCAACGGCAAGATGGACCTCTCGCAGGCTGAGGCCGTGGCTGACCTCATAGCCTCCCGTGATGCCTCTCAGCATCGGGTAGCCATGCAGCAGATGAGGGGCGGCATCTCCAACCGCCTCGCCTACCTCCGCGAACGCCTCCTCCACCTCACCTCCTTGCTCGAACTCGAACTCGACTTCTCCGACCACGAGGAACTGGAGTTTGCCGACCGCACGGAACTCCTCAGCGTAGCTCAGGACATAGAGCAGGAAATCTCCCGTCTCTCTTCCTCCTTCGCTACGGGCAACGCCATCAAGAACGGCATTCCCGTGGCCATCATCGGGGCTCCCAACGTAGGCAAGTCCACCCTCCTCAACCAGCTCCTTCAGGAGGACAAGGCCATCGTGAGCGACATCCAGGGTACCACACGCGACACCATCGAGGACACCTTCTACCTCACCTCTCCCGACGGAACCCGTGGTGCCCAGTTCCGTTTCATCGATACGGCAGGCTTGCGCCACACCCAGGACCGCATCGAGCAACTGGGCATTGAGCGTTCTCTGGCAGCGGCCCGTCGTGCCCACATCATCATCCTCATGAACGAACCCGGTGTCCCCTTCCCCGAGCTGGACGTGCGTCCCGACCAGACCGTCATCCGTATCACCAACAAGACCCCCGAGTTCCAGGCCCTCAACGGCACTGGTCTTGCTGACCTTCATCAGCAGCTCCTTGCAGCCGTTCCCAGTGTCCAGCACGACGACGTGCTTATTACCAACCTGCGTCACAAGCAAGCCCTCGACCAGGCTCACGAGGACATTCTCCGCACCCTCGATGCCATGCATTCTGGTCTTTCGGGTGACCTCATCAGTGAGGACCTCCGTCTCTGCCTCTCCCATCTGGGTGAGATTCTGGGTGTCATCTC